>CAKKPG010000022.1 GCA_919901555.1 Nitrospiria bacterium
CTTACGCATTTTCTCCTCCGTTATTGCCGCTCAATTTTTCATCTATCAAAGCCAAGTGCTTTGCTTTCTTTATCAACTAATTTTTGAAGAAGCGGAACTTTTTCTATATAAAATATATCCACTGAAGCCAAGGTTGATCTTCTTTCTGCAAAAGTTTTATGTTTTCCCAGTTTTATAGCGTTATATTTTTTTTTATCCCTAAATTCTTGTCCAGTAAAACCAGGCATCTTAGCCTTTCTTTCTTCAAATGTCGCCCCTGTTGGCGGATATGAAAGATAACCTGGCTTAAACACGGTAAATCTTCCTACGCCCATTTTAGTAAAAGGCCACCAGTGAAAGCAAGACGCTCTCGGCACCTCAAATTCACCATTCTTGCCTGTCACTGTTTCCTGTGCATCACAGTATGGCTCTGAAGGTGCAGCAGGCCCTCCATAAGCCTCAAGCCTCCACATCCCGACCACTACTGCTCCTTCAATCGGTTGCCCTGTATCAGCATCAGTTACTTTTCCCCTGTATGGCCCATCTGTATAAAAAATCCAGCCAGTCCCCCAAATATTAGAAACTAATATTATGAGAAAGAGCACTGCGCTAAAAATAATGATGATGGCTTTCTTTTTCATATTGATCTCCTTTATCTTATTTCTTGTCAAGGAGAAAATATTTAAAAATCACGGATTTTCCAAATTCCATCTTCATCCTTTATAAAGTAGATGAAATAACTTATATCTGTTCCTCTCTGAAAGCGTTTTATATAATACTCTGCAACATTTTCTCTAACCCCCATCATGGTTATTTCGCTCATTCCAGAAACTAAAGACGACAACTTCGGAGAAAGCAGTTCAAATATTTCTCGATATTCCATCTTCGAGTCTTTTGCAAAATAATTTAATGCATCAGTTATTTTCTCATGACTGAGTTTCCCCTTCATGCCATCCCACTTACCTTTAAGAATGACATCTATTTCTTCTTTGGAGAGAACATTAACAATGGTTGTCTCACTGTACGTATTGTTCTTTGTATCAGTAATGGTCACTTTGGGAAAGTAGAGGCCGGGATTTTGGTAGCTAACTGTAATTTTTGAGAGTGTTGATCCTGTCTGGTCCGGGGTGCCGTCTCCATTTGTGTCCCATGAATAGCTTGATACAGGATTGGGCGGATACGCCTCTGCTTCAAGGGTTACACTTAGGGGGGGAATTCCACTGCTCGGATTGGCCGTGAGGCTTATCTTTTCTTCGAGCGTCTCTGTATTTACGATTATGGTGTCTGTGGTTTTATACCCGCAGGCGTCGGTAGCGGTGGCAGTTATGGTGTTCTGGCCCTGTTGGAGCGGTATGACGCCGGCAAAGTTCGCTCCCCGGGTTTGGGCCAATGCGGAAGCTTTGCCGCCGGGACCGGAGGATTGAAGGACGACTCCGGTTTCGCCGAAGGCATTGTAAAGGTCGCCTTTGATTATTGTTTGAGATTTGTTAACGTTAGTTCCGCTTGCGGGAGAGGCTATCTTTACTTCGAGACAGTTCGAAACGCAATAAACGCTTATTTTGATAAAGCCGCCCGGTCCGCTCGCCAGTTTTATCTCCAAGGTGTTTTCCTGCTGAAGAGTTGCGGCTTTTTCAATTTTATCTATCTTTTGGGAGAAATCATTTTGTTTGACTATTTCTTGCCCGTTGAGCGTAATGAATGCCGAGCTTATCCTGTTTTTGTCCCCTTCGCCGTTCTCTACGACGAGTTTATAAGTAGCCCCTGTATTGCAGCTTTGAAATGAAGCGGTATAGGTATTAGGTGCGCCAGTTGTTCTTACGTATTTATTGGGGCCGAAGACAGGCAGGGATTGGGTAAAACCAGGTGTTTGGAAGCAAAAAACGAAGAATACTGTGGCCATAAAACTGAGGATTCTTTTTGCCATCACTCGATACCTCCTTCAGAGGCTATTAAGTTGTAACATTAGAAAATGGTTGGAATGCAATCTTGATGGTCTCGTAAAAAGTCACAAAACGTGTCTTTGCGAGCGAAGCGAAGCAATCTCGCCGTTCATAACCACTTGAAAAATCAAGATTGCCACGTCGCTTCGCTCCTCGCAATGACAGAACTGGGGACTTTTTACGTGTACATCAATTATAGGATAGCAAATTTTAGCTGTCAAGGTGCGATAGGCGAGCAATTTGTATTTCCGTCCAATCACAAAAAGGGCAGCCGTTGAGGGCTGCCCCTGACTCTTACTTTTTCAGCCAGTGCATGATCTTGTTTGACAGCGAATATGCTGTTTCATCTTCCGCCTCTACGATCACGCCGGTGGCTACCTGTATCTTCTTTTTGAACTTGTCTTTCTGGGCATCCCCTTCCTTTGGAGGCGGTATGATGATGGCCTCTCCGGTCGGCGGCGCGCCAGGTCCCAGCTTGATCCCCTTTGCCACCGTCACGGAGCCGGCAGTTACGCCGCCGGTTGTGTCGGGGTGCATGATTGCGACGTTCTCCGGGGCAACCCCTGTGGTATACGCCAGTGAATAGAGATAAGAGTCTCCACCGGCGGCGCACGGGTCGGCATTCGGCTTGTATGACAGAAAATCAACGAGCCCGCCGATTGCAAGCGGCCTCGAAATGACCCGCTCCGCCGTAGGTGAGGTAGCAAGGTTTACGTACCAGCCGTTGGCAGGGGTCAGCACTGCTGCAGAGGTGCGGCTGATCGAGGTCACCATAGTCGTTATTGCAAAATCAGGGGGGCTCGCTTTTGTATCATATATGCATGCCTGGGTCGTTCCCGTGACAGTGCCTGTTGTGGGTACATTCGTTCTGTTATCCAGGCCGGCCGTTGTCAGCGGATAAGCTATGCCGGAGACATGCTTTATGCCCAGGAATATCTGCTGTGATGAATCGGTTTCATCCACATCACTGTAATACTTGCCCGAGCCTTGATAGACCCAGACCTGTCGTTTCTCGTCCAGGACCGCGTCCGGGGAAGCGGTAAAGGGATAGTTGTCCGAAACCAGGTACGTAACTGCGGTCGCCTCGTTCGTCCAGGTTTGCGACAGATCCTGGTCCGGTATCGCTATGCTTACGAGTTTCCCTTTCCACGTCGTATCTTTATATGCGGTGCCGAAATAGACTTTCTCCGATTTGTAATCTCTATTGGCATCCACAGCCAGGATGTCTCCGACGATTGCATTATGGTCGAGGAGTATCCTCTTCACACGCGTACCGGCCTTCAAATCAAGGATATATATATAACTTGGAGTAGTTCTGTTTATGTCCTGACCGCTCTTGGGCAGTTGTTTTGAGCCGGAGCCGATGACGGCATACCAGTAGCCGTTCAGGTTCTTGTCCCCTGTTCTCAGGACCGCCGGGTACGTTGTGGCATAACCCAGATCGGGATCGGTAAACTCCCACATCGGCACCGGGTTTTCAGGATCCGTAATATCCAGTGCATAGAAGGAAGAGAACCCTACGTTGGCGGGCGCGCCCGTGGGCGGGCCGGTGGGGCTTATACCGCCTGAACAGGCGGCGCCGAACCGCATGCCGCCGATAAGGACCGTTTTCCAACTGTCTGCCGTCTTCGTGCACAGCGAAGTGTCCGTTTCTGTGCACCCTGTCGGAGCCGCTATGCTTACGTCAAGCAGGTTCACCGTAAGATCGTTATAGTAAATATGGCAGTAAGTGGGGTCAGCGAGGTACTTGAGATAAGGGAAGGCATTGAACGGGATGTAAGCCCATGCCTCTTCTCCGAGCTTGTCGGTGCCTGTGTCGCCGGAAAAGAAATTCTGGAAAAGCGCCTTTACATCGGCAGCAAGATCAGCTGCGGAAAAATCCTTTTCCTTCAGATATCCGACCCTGATTGCATGGAGCATGCCGTCGTTTGCCCCTATGAACCCCATGGAAGATATCGTGGAAGATCGTTTTCTATAGGCATCACTCGATACAAAGCTTGTATACGTGCCGTCACCATAGGCCATGTGATAGGCATTTAATGCCGTAGCGGAGAAGACTTTGGGCGTGGAACTTATGATGTCCCCAAGTTTCCATACATTGCCGTTGGTATCGCCTCCGCTCACGGTCACGCGCCGGTCCCTGTACGTTGAACTCGCCGTACTGTTGCAGGGAGCATCCTCGCTCAAAACCCCTGTCTCCAGGCATTCCCCTCTGATATACCGTATGATATTGTCCGCCGTATAGGTCGCATCCGCGTTGAGCGCGGGCTTAAGGGTGGCAGCGTCCATGGTGGTAGCAAAAACCGGCTGCTTAGGCAGGGTCGTGCCGTCCAAGGTGGTCGTTGTAGTCCCCACGATGGACTTCTTGGATGTAAATATGGAACGCATTGAAGGCCGTTTCAATGCAAGCTTTTTCCCGCCTTCCCAAAGGTATGTAATTTCCGAAAACTTCTTCGTACTCTCCGGGTCGCACGAGGCCAATGTCCCCGGCGAACCATCGCTGTTCCCGTCGGCGTCCGTACTAAAACTGGCAGCCATTGTCTCGCTGTTCAGTGTGTCAAAGTAAAGCTTTATCGCCTTGTCCTGAACTAATTGGAGTTTGGAATCGTTATTCGTGTCTTCCCGCAGATTATCCTGCAGGTCCAGCCAGATATTCTGGGTGCTGCCCGTCCAGGTAACCTCCCTGGTCCCTTCCTGTCTCACCGGCAGAAAGTATGCCTGGAGCATTGACCCTACGCCCCGTGAAGAGGTTGTAAGCACTGAAACTGCCGTACCTGATGCCGCTCGCCTCAAAATACTCGTGATCGCTTCGGTAATGTTTTTTTGAAGTGCATACCCGTCGTCCCCTTCAAAATAGGTAATGGGCAAGTCGCTCGAATTGAGAGTACCGTCGTTGTTCGTTTCCCGGTAGCATTCCCTCGGGTTTGAGCAGTCAGGCAGATTATTCCCATTCAGGTCCTCAAATCCGCCGTTGATGGCGGCGTCTTTCAATAATTGTGAGCCGCTGCCGAACATAAACACGCTGTAAGTAACAATATTCTGATTCCCGGGAATGCACGGTTGCGTCCATGCGGATTGAGTAGTACCGGAACACGTGCCCGGCCGGACGTCCGCTGTCCGCGCCCAGAGAGCGACGTCGGCGAGATAATTCGAACCGTAATTGGGGTAAGAACCGGGGCTGTTATTTAATCCGTCATAATTGGTGAGAGTTTTGCTTGCCGGCACGCCGGTCGCCGTGGCTGGTATGTTCAAGTCCTGGGTCGACTCTCCGTCCGTGAGCAAAAGAATAAAGGACTTGACACACGGCACAAGCTGATCGGACGGGGGGCTTGAAGCATAGTCGAAGTAATAAGGGTCTTTGTAATCATAGCTGCCGGTGCTCACATTATAGCCTACGGTAAAATCCTGTGTTCTATAAAATGGCGGATCCTGCCTGAAATACCTGACCATCTCGAACAGGGTCTCCGCCAGCGGTGTCCAGGTATCGGGAGTCAGGGTCTGGATCGTCACGATCATGTTTGTCGGCTGACTGAAGTTAACGTAATTCGCAATGTATGCCCCGTCGTTGCTGGCAGTGGTGCCATTATAGAAGGCCAGGCCGAAACGGGCTTCGTCGCCCAAGTTGTAGAGAATGCCGTTCTTCATGGCCCAGTCGTCATACAGGGAGTTGATCTTGATTGTGTACGGCCCTCCTGAGGGCGCTGAAAGAGCGACGGAGAGCTCGCTCCAGGTGACCTTGGGATAGAGCGTGGCAGTGGGGTTCGTTACGTTGTACACGCCGAAGGCGCTCAGGTAATTGGCGCTCAGCGTATCGGTCAAATCAGCCACTGTCCAGGCCACGTTTGTGCGTGGATTTACGGTCCAGGTAAACTGATAGGTCTCCCAATTTGTGGACAGATTGGTATAGTTGGAATGCTGATATTCTGTCCCGCCGACAAGAATTGTTGCTTTAATGCGGCTAGTGGCGTTATCGGTCTTTTTCGCGCGGAAACGGACGGTGACGGACTCAATCGTCGCACCTGCTAGAATGTCTGCAGGAGGGTCGCCTTTCGTGAACGCCGTATAATTGAAAAGCTGAGAAGCTGTAGTAGTTGTATTATATATATAGTCTAAATCATCGTTGATCGTCTTGTCGTCCACGGTCCTGTATTGAGTGGTTTGGCCATAGTACGACCACGTCTCGTTATAGTTCGATTTCGGAACTTTTGTAGGATCTGTAGTTGTAGTTAAATTCGGGACAACGTACAGTCGAGCTCCCCGCATCTCATAATTGTAAGTGCCTGCGGGAAAACCGCCCATCCTCCCGCCGGCGTCTGTCTTGGCAAAATCCCAGGTCGGCGTGGTAGAGCTCTCACCCAGAAGCGCCACCGTATCGCCGGGATTGGGAGAGGTGGGAAGCGATTTGCCGCCCATCAGGAGCTTTTTTGCCACGTCGATCCTGCGCATGGTGGCCCAGTTCAGGAAGTCGCCTGTCGCGATCGGATTTGCCGTCGTGCCTGTGGTCAGCGTCGTCTCCTCCCACAGCACGCCGGTATAACGGTAGTTTTTGGAAGGTTCGAAATATCCGTAGTATCCCGGCTTAGTCGGATCCCCGGCAACATAGCGCGTAGGGTCGTATGCGGTAGAGTATGCCCAGTCGTTCATGCTCCCCGAGTTGTCGAGCACGATCAAGACGTTCGGCGGAACGGTGTTGCTCGTGAAGGGCGGAGTCGAACAATATTCCATAGGCACGGCGCTGAAAGCCGAAGACGGCGCCCATATGGCCGGCATAACCAGGATGCCGAGGATAACAATCGATTTAAGAATGTCTTTTCGGCGCTTCATGTTAATTCACCTCTCTTCATCGTCACTGCTCGCCTCAACTTCGTCACCCTTGCCGCTCTACTGCGGGATTTCCTTAATCAATCTGATCACCGGGCCGTCTTGCGCTTGCTCAAATTCAAAGTAAACCCTGGCGGGGAGGCTGAACTTGCTTAGAGAGACAGAGAACTTTCTCCAGTCTAATATCTGGGCCGAGAAGGAAACCGTATACCTTTTTCCGCCAATAATGACGGCTCCGTCTGATTCGATGGAGGTCAGCATTCCGCCGCCTTTCACCGGTTTCTCCTCTGCGACGGCATTTCCTGCAACACTGAGAAACACCAGCACCGCCAGCAATATTCCAGACAGTTTCATGTCATATCCTCCGCATATATTCCTGACTCTTAGCCTGTAAACCTGTACAGGACCGAATTTTCCGCTGAGGTATTCTTTTTCGTATCTCTTACGATTGTCGTAATCTTGTAGTAAAGACCGACGCCAGACATGCCGCCGACGAACCTGGGCGGGAATTCTATCCTGCTCCCTGCCTGGCCCGCACTGTATAAGTATACAATCGTGACCGTTGCCTTATAGTATTCATTCATGGTGCCGGGGAGCGTGATGGTTTTTGTACAGGGGCTGTTCAGATTTTGAACAGCATAGGAAAGGTCGTAAGATGGCCCCCCTTCGCAAGCGCCGGTTGGAATTATGGAAGGTAGATCTTCTATTCTCCAAGTCAGAGATATAGTATCCTTCGCCAGTTCCACAGCGCCGTCCGCCGCCTCCGATGCAGTGGCATATCTTTTTCCCGCGCCTGAAATACTCGTTGAACTGGTAATAACGTAAAGCGAACTCATAATCAGCAGGAACACCACCGCGGTAATGATAAGCGCCGTGACGAGCGCGACGCCTCCGTCAGCTTTAAGCTTCGAGTTCATGGTCCGTTCTCCTGTTTCCCTGTCTGATCTCATCTCGTATTCCTCGGCGTCACGGCAAAGGTGACGACTTTCCACCGGTACTTCCGCTGTTCCGGCGTAAGCTGAACGTCTCTTCCCGTTGCTCCGTTTTTCAAATAGAGGTCCCCCACCCTGATCTTGTCAGGCGTGCTCGCATATGCCGGATCGGGATTGGAGTAGGTGTAGCCCTGGTCCCGGTTCCCCGCTTGAACAAGGGCGTATGCCCGCACCTGTTTCAACCGCTTGTTGAGGTCCTTTGAAGCATACCCCTGCGCCGTAACCCCCCCATTGTCCCATGAATCTATCGTCCCGTCTTCGTCCGTATCGAGACCCAGGGCGACCTGAAAGTCAAGGACGCAGTTCAGCATGGGTTCTCCGCCGGCCGGAGAAGCGCTCGTCTTGCTTTCTGCCCGTAAAAGATTTCTCGTTCCTGGTGCGCAGAGCGCTGGAGGGGGGGATGAAACAGCATCCGGCGAATAATATCTGACGGCATAGTAAGGCTGGGCAATGTCCGCTGTGGCGCCGTTATGACTGATCCCGTATACCGTCATCCCTACGAATGATTGTGTAAACGCTGCACCGTCCGAACCGTCGGTCGCGAGGAGGACAATTTTCGGGGTCGT
The DNA here is from genome assembly GCA_919901555.1 of Nitrospiria bacterium. Lineage (GTDB taxonomy): Bacteria > Nitrospirota > UBA9217 > UBA9217 > UBA9217 > CAKKPG01. The sequence goes on from CAKKPG010000022.1 coordinate 8,299, forward strand.
GGTCCTGTATTTGAACCGCCATTCCGCTCCGTCTCCGACCAGGGCTTTTGTGTTGGGGTCCATAATGATAATTCTGTCATTTGGAAAGACATCCTCACGGGCATCATTAAATGTTAAGAATGACGGCACGTTGCCGGCAACTGACTGCGCAGGCGCCCAGCCCTGTGCCGCCCGGGAAGCCAGACCGAGGGCTGTTCCCATCAGCGTTAACGTATCAGGATTGTCATCAGTTGCGCCTGCCGCCCGCGGAGTGAAATTCGGCGTGCCATCATCGTCAAAATCATAGTCATCCATGAGGCCGTAGCCCGCCATACCGATGTCCCGCTCAATTATATTTTTCGATATTCCGAGCTCCATCTCCGATTCCGCAAGGCGGTATTCCTTTACTCCTTCCCGCAACTGTACGCTGGTGGCGGCATAGAGCCCTGCCATGACCACTGAAAAGATGGCCATTACGATCAAAAGCTCTACTAATGAAAACCCATATTTGTTTTTCATGTGCTTCATATCACCTTATGCTTGTAAATTACGGCCGTATTTGTATACGGCTTGTTTCTGGACGTATAACTCACGGTAATCGTGATCTCTTTTACGTTTGTCGTTCGCGAGACAACCGCCCATTGGATCGTGTACGTCTGCCGGCTGCCCCGAACGGTCTGCGCCGTGAGCGGAAAACCCTTTTCGTTCTGTGTCGTATTCCCCGCGATCCTTGAGTGGGATCCGTCGGTCAGTTCCGGGTCTATCGTCGGATGTATCGAAAGGGCCAGCAACGCCTCCGCGGTCTGATTCGTGACTCTTATCGCGGTATTCCGCAAGTCGTTCTCCAGGTTGGTTCTCACGGAGGTCACGATCGCCGTCAGCAGCGCAAGCATGGAGATCATGATGAATACGACGGCAATCATGAGCTCAATGAGAGAAAAGCCTTTACTGGCGCGTACATGTGTTCGTACTGCCATTCCACGAGCCCTCCCGTATACTGTTGGAATCAATTATGATGCATTTTGCATGTCCGGCACTCTGATGTCGCACTACGATGGTGAAGCCTGAAACCCTGTTCCACTCATACGTTCTCGGCATACCGAGTCTGTCGAATATTAATATGTCGGTTGCGGTAACGTTGGCGGGATCGACAAGCACGTTACTCGCATCCAACCGCTTCGCCTCGATTGATGAGGGCAACGCGACTGTCCGCGCCTCAGCCTCTTCCCGCGCCGGTCCGGGACACCCGTCCACATCATACGTATAATCCTGATCACAGTCGTTAAACTTGAAAACGACAAATGATGTGGGCGAAACAAGCCGTATCCCCGCTCCTCTCATTTGCTGTATAGTAGTCGTCGGGCCCACGGTCATTGCTTCTACCCTTGCCTGCTGAATGTCGGCCAGAAGCTCTTTTGTCCTGCTCGAGACTTGTTCTTTGCGGATAAGGTCCACACTCAATGCGGCAATCCCGGCAAGAATGGAGATAATGGCTATCACCACCATAAGTTCGATGAGGGTAAAACCACGCATTTTTTTTGACCTGTGCCTCATCATAGCCGGTTCCCTCAGTTGACAGCCTCTACGGTCACAGCAGAGGTGAAAGGCGATTCCTGCTCTGCCGGGAATACATCCGACATCAAGGCGTCATAAAGGTCCCATACATGGCGCCGGCAATGGGGGCAAGTTTCCCAGATGGCCCCTTCGGGAGACCGGGTGATGAGCGTTGCGCCGCATTCCGGGCATATGATCCTGAACCTGATCACTGGTTCCACCTTTGTGTTTATGCCTGCCGTAAACATATTCGACAAGATAGTATGCAACACCTGTACCAGTATAATATTATTATATTTCAATTGGTTAAATATTTATTTTCTGGCAAAAAGGAGGGGACTGTTCTCAGGTATGTAATCTGTTACATACTGGAGTGTTTGGGAGTTTTACTGCTCTATACATGTATCGCGGCGCTCTTTCTTGTCCCATCCCCACAGGCCCTCACGTATCCTGTTCGTGCTTACGCTGACGCATTTTATCAACCCTGAGTCCGGCTCGTTTTTCACGACAATAGTCATCATCCCCAGTCCGCCGGTGTCGCGCCGGGGGAGCCCGAACCTGTCGAATATCAGAACTTTATTATCGCAATCGGTAGACGGGTTCGTTTTTTTAAGCTCCACTGAGGAAGGCATGTTTTTCGTCATCAGAGGTATCTCCTCCCTGCCACCGCCGGCGCAGGTGTTGGAATCGTAATTATAGTCTCCATTGCAGTCGTTGAACTGGAAGATCGTGTATGCATTGGATGATTCGAACCTCACGCCGAACCCCTGCGAATCCTTTGTCATGGAATCCAGCCTCGCCCGCTGGAGGTCGGCGTACAGTTCTCTCGTTATGCTCGCGACCCGCTCCCTCCGGATAAGGTCCTTGCTCACGGACACGAACCCCGCCATAATAGCGATGATGACGATGACCGTTAAAAGCTCTATCAAACTCATTCCCCGCTCCGTGCCGTATATGCGCATGATATGCCTCCTGAAGGATTTTTTCAGGCGGCACTATAACCGAGCGTCATTGCACGGGGATTGCGGGATCCATGCCGGATGCAGGAATTATTTGTTGAGACAGGTTTTTGTACTGAGCAGACAGGGAAAGTCACCCATCAAATGGAGCAAACGGGTGTTTTTTTGATACTGATACTTTGAAGCCTGTTGCAAGAATGCCATTTTAGCCAATTCTGTCATTCTGAGCCTTTCGCGGGTCATTTTGAGCGGAGCGAAGAATCTCGCTTTCCCGGCTCAGGGTGACAAAATCGAGGTTGTGCAACAGCCTCTTATCTGCGTCCAACTGCTGAATGCAGGATTATCAGATTCTGAAAATATCCTTGAGGTCTATTTCCAGGCCGGCAAGCAGTATGGATTTTGCAACCCCTGTTTCATCGCACTTGGACGATAATTCAAATTCGCCTTTTGGAGTCGGAATGAATATTTCCACCCCTTTCATCTCAGGGTCGACAATCCAATACTCCTTCACACCGTATCTCTCATAAACTTTGAATTTCTTTTTTATATCATAGTACGCCGTGGAAGGCGAAAGTATCTCGATCACCATATCGGGTGCGCCGTAAATACCGTCTTGTTTGATGATATCCTGCCGCATTTTTGAGATGAAAACGATATCGGGTTGAAAGGCGTTCTCTTCTTCAAGATACACGTCTACGGGAGAATAAAGAGCCATTCCCGCCTGTTTCTCATCGGTAAACTGTGACAGTCGCTTAAAGATGTTGGCGGAAATAATTTGATGCCTTGGATTCGGCGCAGGTGTCATAATAAGCTCTCCTTCAATAAGCTGATAGGGCGCACCTTCCGGTAAAAGCTTGTAGTCTTTTATATCATGGGTTTTCTCTTTAATTCCAAGCATGATCGTAAGCACCTCCCTCCTCTGACGCCTTGACAATATTAACTTTACCATATATTTTAAAGCGCGGCAACCAGCATATTGTTATGTTTTTCCATGGTGCGGTCCGTTCGGGGAACGGACCCTACTCCTTTGTAGGGCGCGTTTCCCAAACGCGCCGAACAAACTTCACAAGTATTAGAAAACCACGATCCCCGCGTATCCCACAACCTGGTCGTAGTCGCCGCTCACCTCGCCGGAGTTTGCGTATTTGATCAGTTCTGCCTTGGCGGCGCCGAGGGCCTTGCTTGCCGCGAGCATGGCGACCGCGGGGCCGTATCCGCACATGGTGATGCCATGCTCCCTCACGACATGGTAAAGTCCTTCCGCGTCGAGCTTGAGAATTTGCTCGATGGCTTTAAAGTCTTTCTCTTTCGCCGCGGCGGCGGGTTCATAATGGCTCATGTCCGAGCTCGCTACGATGAGCACGTCATGAATTGCGGATTGCGGATTGCCTGCCTGTGCGCTGCACGCAGACAGGCGGATTGCGGAATTTTGATCTTTGTCCCCTATCGTCTGTCCTCCGTCCTCCGTCCTCTGTCTTCTCTCTTTAATCGCCTCCGCCACTGCGCGCCCCACCTCAAGGCAGGTCTCAAGCCTGGTGTCGAGCATCTGGATCGGGACGATTTTGAAGGCATCCTTGAAATACTGGATGAAGGGGAGCTGTACTTCGAGAGAATGCTCCTGAAGATGGGCGAGCAAGTCTTCGCGGATGCGCGTGGACTTGGAGAGAATGAGAGCTGCGAGGGCTTCGTCGATGTCCACCGTGCCGAGGGGCGTCTCCCAGGAGCCGCTTGCCATGAGCGAGACCGGCGCACCCAGGCCGGTGTGGTTCGGCCCGATGAGAACAAAGGTGTCCGGCAGTTCAACCTTTGAATACACGGCGCCTGCCACGGAGCCGGAATACATCAGGCCCGCGTGAGGTGAAAGGATGCCGATGGCCTTTATCTTTTCAGCACCGGAGACGACGAACCCCTCGACTTGTTTCCTGAGCGATTCCGCGGAACCGGGATAAAAAAATCCCGCTACTGCCGGCTGACGGTGCATAGGCCCCTCCCCCGTCACACGTTCGTTGCCTGAATTTTTTCGATCGTTCCCTTGGCCCGCATTTCCGAATACTGCCGGAGCACTTCGAGGACGTGCGGTCTCCGGGTAATCAACTCCCGGAGCTTATCCTCTTCCACCTCCAGAATATTGGAGTCTTCCCGCGCCTCCACCGTGGCCGTCCTGGCTTTGCCGGTGAGAAACGACATCTCGCCGAAGAAATCGCCGGGCCACAGCACCGCAAGGTCCACCTGCTCTCCTGAAAGAAGCGCGGTATAGACCCTGACGGAGCCGTTGGCGATGATATACACCGACTTTCCCCGGTCGTCCTGGCGGACGATCGCCTGGCCGGGCGGCATCGTGTGCACGACCATCATCTTGGTAAAGTCGTAGAACTCCTCTTTGGTGAAACCCGCGAACAGAGGGATGACGCTGTTCGCCGGTTTTTGCTTCCCTTCCTCCACGGGCTCCGCCTTCTTTTCCACGACGGTCTTGTTGGAGTAAAGCGCCGCCATTTTATCCAGGGCCGACCGGTGATAGGGATCGAGACGCAGGGCCAGCTTGTACTGCGCCAGGGCCCGGACGACCGCCCCCTGCACGGCAAAGAGATCAGCGGCACGCACGTACTCCTTCACCGCCTCGGCCTTCTGGTTCAGCTTCTGGTACGCATCGCCGATGCGTACGCGGATCATGGGGTCGGGGTCCAGGGCAAAGAGCTTTTCCATCTCCGGGATGGCCGCTTTCCAGTCGCCTTTACTCACGTGCTTCTGTATCGTATCGATAAGCTGCGCCTTTTCCGATGCCACCGGCTGCCTCCCCTAACCCGCATAAAGCGGAATTGAAAATTGGAAATTGGAAATTGCAAAATTGCGGTAAAAATCGAGACATTGAAGAAATATTCTTCCCCTGTTGAAAAGAATTTGATTTGTAACTGACTAAGGGCTGATCCCTTTGACCTTCTCAATCGTGCTCCGGACCCGCATCTCGTAATACTTCTGCAGGACTTCCTTGATTCGCGGACGCCGGGAAATAAGGTCCATCAGCTCTTCTTCCGGGACCTCGAGGAGGTCCGTTTCTTCCGCCGCTTCCACTGTGGCCGTCCGGGGCTTGCCCGTAAGGAACGCGATCTCGCCGAAGAAGTCGCTCGGCCTGAGCTCGGCGAGATCAACCCGCTTGCCGCTGAAGGATGTGTATACCTTCACCGAACCCCGCGTGATCAGGAAGATAGAGTTGCCGGCCTCGCCTTCATGGATTATCACCTTGCCCGGAGGCGTGGTCTGAATGACCATCTTTTTGACGAAATCGTTGAACTCGTCCGGAGTAAAGTCGGAAAAGAGCGGGATAACGCTCCTGGTGGGCGCCGCTGCCCCGGCCTCCTCCGGCTCTTTCTTGTTGACCGAAACGGCGGTATTGGAATGGAGCGCTTCCATCTTCTCCTGGGCATGCTTATTCGCCGGGTCCAGCCGCAGGGCGACTTTGTACAGGGCCAGCGCCTTGACCACAAACCCCTTTTCCGCGTGCAGGTCGGCGGCGCGCACGTACTCTTTCACGGCCTCGGCCTTCTGGTTCAGCTTCTGCCGGGCATCGCCGATGCGCACCCGTACCTGGGGATCGGGGTCAACGGCGAAAAGCTTTTCCATCTCCGTAATCGCGGACTTCCAGTCGGATTTGTCAAGGTACTTCTGTACGTTTTCCGTGAGTTTAACTTTTTCCGCGGACACCAGTCACCTCCCGGACAGGCCGGAACCAAATATGCCACGAAGACGCGAAGGCGCGAAGTCTGATGAATGCAAAATGCAGAGTGCAAAATGCAAAAGTCAAAATGAAGGAATATAAATCATGGCCTGGGGCCATACCGCAATTTTACAATTTGCATTTTGCAATTTGACTTTTGCATTGCCTTTTTCGTGTCTTGGCGCCTTCGTGTCTGAATTTTGTTTCCATTACTGCTATGGGTTAAAACCGTTTCTCCGAGTTTTCGAACCTCGTGAACTTGCTTATGAACGTCATGTTCACGAACCCCACCGGGCCGTTCCTCTGCTTACCGATAATGACCTCGGCCACGCCTCTCCTGCCGCAGGTGCATTCCCCGTCGTGGAGGCACTCGCATTTGTTATACACCTCGTCGCGGTAGATAAAGAAGATCACATCGGCGTCCTGCTCAATGGCGCCCGACTCGCGCAGGTCGGCGAGCATGGGCCGCTTGTCCTTGCCCCGCGTTTCGACGGCGCGGTTAAGCTGCGAGAGCGCGATGACCGGCACCTGGAGCTCCTTGGCAAGGGCCTTGAGAGAACGGGAGATGGTCGATATTTCCTGCTCGCGGTTGTCCGCGCTTGCGTGACCGCGCATGAGCTGGAGGTAATCCACGATGATGAGGTCGAGGCCGTGCTCGGCCTTGAGCCTGCGGGCCTTGGCGCGCATTTCGAGAACGGAGATCGCGGCGGTATCGTCGATGAAAATGGGCGCCTCGGACAGTCTGCCCGCGGCCATGGTGAGCTTGGGCCAGTCCGACTCGGACAAATACCCCGTCCTGAGCCGGTGCGCGTCCACCCGCGCTTCGGAGCAGAGCATGCGGATCACCAGCTGTTCCCTGGCCATTTCGAGGCTGAAGACGGCAACGCCCTTTCCGTGATCGAGAGCGGCATGCGCCGCGATGTTCAGACAGAACGCCGTCTTTCCCATGGACGGCCTTCCTGCCACAATGATGAGGTCGCTCGGCTGGAGTCCCGAGGTCATCTTGTCCAGGTCCACAAAACCCGTGGGGAGGCCGGTGACCATCTCCTTGCGCTCGTAGAGGCGCTCAATGGTCTCGAAACTGCCCTTGACGATGTCCCTGACGTGAATGAAGGAGTCCCGGATCTTGTTCTGGGTGATCTCGAAGATGGACTTTTCGGCCTGGTCAAGGATCTCTTCGACCCCGCCGTTCGCCGCCGCCGACCCATCGTAGCTCTGGGTTATGATGTCCGTGGCAGTATGAATGAGCTTGCGCAGGACGGACTTCTCGCGCACGATCCGCGCGTGGTTCTTGATATTGGCCGCCGTGGGGACGAGGCTGACGAGATAGGATACATACGATGCGTCACCGGAGCTTTCAACGCCCGTCTTGCCGCGGAGCGCCTCGGTGAGCGTGATGAGGTCGATGGCCTCCCCCCGCTCGAACATGTCGAGCATGACGGAGAAAATCCTGCGGTGGGAATCTTTGTAAAAGTCGCCGGGCGAGAGGATTTCTACGATCTTATTGAGGGAGTCGTTCTCGATCAGAACGGCGCCGAGGACCACCTGCTCCGCTTCGACGTTCTGCGGCGGAAGTTTCTGGAGAGACAGGTCTGCCTGGATCCCTGAGGGCGTCTGCATGGACATGATTATACCTCAGACAGGGGTATTATGGAAACGAAAAAACAGAGGCTGGTGAATTCACCAGCCTTCTGCGCAGCGTGTTTCAAATTCGATGTTCAATCCGCATTCCGCAATCCGAAATCAGAAATCAGGGCAGCCACAAAGGGCTGCCCCTACTCAGCTACCACCGAGACTTTCAGTTCAGCGGCAATGTCGGCATGGAGCTTCACCACGACGGTAAAATCACCGAGCCGTTTGATGGGTTCGGCAAGGACGATCTTGCGCTTGTCGATCACCACGCCCTGGGCCTTGGCGGCCTCGGCAATGTCCATGGACGTGACGGAGCCGAAAAGCTTCCCTTCTTCTCCGGTCTTGGCCTTGATCGTAATGGAAAGGCCCTTGATCTTGTCGGCCTCCGAGGTCGCCTCTTTCTTGAGCTTGCGAAGCCGGTCGGAAACCATCTTCCTTGCATGCTCCATGGCATGGAGGTTCTTGGGCGTGGCCTCGATGGCCTTTTTCGTGGGAACGAGGAAATTCCTGGCATACCCGTCGGCCACCTTCACGAGATCGCCGATTTTGCCCAACTTTTCAATATCTTCCCGTAAGATTACCTGCATTGCTGATACGACTCCTTTCAAGCTTTTGTGGTAGGTCGTGATAATACCAAAAATCGGGCCACGGTGTCAACTAAGAAAAATTGTAACTATTCAGGCCTGCTGCCGAGCACAGGCGCAAAAAAGCGCGCCGTGACCGTCATGGCTGCCCGAGTAATTATGAAACATACATGAACTACGCTCACAAAGAGGAATGAAAATTGATATTTATTCGGCTACCTGACCATCACCCTCCCCAACCCAATACAACTCCCCTCACCCCTACCCCTCTCCCCCAGTGGGAGAGGGAAAAAGGGAGAGGGGGCTTATCATTGGAGGGGCTACGACGTACTCCCTCTCCCCTCCGAGGGAGAGGGCTGGGGTGAGGGGGATTTTCAGATGAAAAATGCCTGATCCGAAAGCCGGCTCTATGATTTATCCTCCGCTTTTTTTTTCAGTTCCGCCAATCTGTTCATCGCATCCAGGGGAGTCATGGCGTCGAGGTCCAGACTTGCAAGCTCTTGGGCGAGCAGGCCTTCCCGGCTTGCAAAAAGGCCGAGTTGAGGTTCGGGAGCATCAGCCGCCGCAGCCGCTCCTGGTTTTACTCCGCCGCTCCCCTCCCCATCACGATGTCGAATAGTCGGCGAGGCAGCGGGTTCTCCCCGTTCATTGAACTCCGCTTTTTCGAGGTTCGCAAGCACCTCACGGGCGCGGCTGATCACCTCTGCCGGAAGCCCGGCAAGCCTCGCGACCTGGATCCCGTAGGACTTGTCCGCGCCGCCTTCGACGACTTTCCGGAGGAAGATGATCTGGTCGTTCCACTCCTTGATGGCCACATTGTAATTCTTCACGCGGTCCATGGTAAGGGAAAGGTCCGCGAGCTCGTGGTAGTGCGTGGCAAAGAGCGTCCTGGCCTTCACCTTGGAATGGATGTACTCCGCGACGGCCCAGGCAATGCTGATGCCGTCGAAGGTGCTCGTGCCCCTGCCGATCTCGTCGAGGACGATGAGGCTCCTGTCCGTGGCGTTGTTCAGAATATTCGCCGTTTCGTTCATTTCCACCATGAAGGTGCTCTGGCCCCGGGCGATGAAGTCCGACGCTCCCACGCGCGTGAAGATCCTGTCAACAAGACCGATGGAGGCTTCCCCGGCAGGAACGAAACTGCCCATCTGGGCCATCAGGGTGATAAGGGCCACCTGACGCATATACGTTGATTTTCCCGCCATGTTCGGCCCCGTGAGGATCAAGAGCTGATGCTCGCCTCCGTTCAGGAGCGTGTCGTTCGGCACGAACCGCTCCTCGGTGAGCTGCTCGAGCACCGGGTGCCTGCCGTCGACGATCCTGATGGCATCACCGTCGTCTACAACGGGCCTGCGGTAATTATTTTTCGCCGCCGCTTCTGCCAGGGACGCGATAACGTCCAGTACCGCGAGCCTCCGCGCCATCTCCTGGATCCTCACGGTCCGGGCGGCCACCTGCTCCCGCACCTCCTGGAACAGGCGGTACTCCAGGTCGAGGATCTTCTCTTCCGCGCCGAGCACCTTTTCCTCGTACTCCTTGAGCTCGGGCGTTATAAAGCGCTCCGCATTCGACAGGGTCTGTTTCCGGATATAATCCTGCGGCACATTCGAAAGGTTCGTCTTCGTCACTTCGATGTAGTATCCGAATACCCTGTTATAGCTTACCTTGAGGGAGCTGATGCCCGTGCGTTCACGCTCGCGCTGCTCGATGGCCGCTATCCACCCCTTGCCTTCGGAGCTGATGGAGCGAAGTCCGTCCAATTCGGCGTTCTGTCCCTTTTTGATGAGCCTTCCTTCCCGCAGCGTGTACGGAGGGTCATCGTGAATGGATCGCTCAAGGAGCTGGAACACGTCCTGCAGGTCGTCCCAGCCTTCGGCCAGGTCTTTCAACAAGGCCGCGCTGCAATCAGCAAGAAGAGCTCTTATATCCGGCAGGACGGTAAAGGACTGCTTGAGCGCCAGCAGGTCCCGCGCATTGGCCGCGCCGAGAGACACGCGGCTGATGAGCCGCTCGAGATCGTAGACCTTTTCGAAGGACGCCCTGAGGTCCGCCCTGCGCTGATGGCTCTCCTTCAGTTCACCCACGGCCTCAAGCCGTGAATCGAGCTCCCCTGCGTCCATGAGCGGGTTCAAAAGCCACCCCCGCAGTTTTCTTCCCGCCATGGACGTGACCGTGTGATCGAGCACCGAAAGGAGTGTGCCTCTCGCGGAGCCGTCGTAAATGTTCTTGACGAGTTCCAGGTTCCGCTGACAGGCCCCGTCGAGGACCATATAGGATTGAGCAAGGAACGGCTTTATGCGCCTGATGTTGCTCAGCGCCGTCTTCTGGGTCTCTTCGATGTACCGGAGCGCCGCGCCGGCGGCCGAAACGCCGATCGTCATGTTCTCGCAGCCGAACCCCTCAAGGGACGAGACCTTGAAGTGTTCCAGGAGCGTCTTCTTCGCCGTTTCGCGGTCAAAGGTCCAGTCGTCGCAGGTATGGACCGCCTGGGTATACTGCCGGAGCAGCGCCGGGAGCGCCCCGTCAGGATTATGTCCTTTGGGCAGCACGATCTCCCGGGGATTGAACCGCGAGAGGAGCGTATCGAGCTCCGTGAGGTTGTTCGCCCCCGAAACCTCGGCCAGAAAAAAATCTCCCGTCGAGATGTCGAGGAAGGAAAGGCCGTACCCTTCGTTCGAGGGGTAGAGAGAGGCGAGGTAGTTATTATCTTTTGCGTCGAGCAGGTTTGAATCGAGCACCGTGCCCGGCGTCACGACGCGTATCACCTCGCGCTTCACGATACCCTTGGCGAGCTTGGGGTCCTCGACCTGTTCGCAGACAGCCACTTTAAAGCCCCGCCGGATAAGCTTGGCAATATACCCGTCAACCGCATGATAGGGGAACCCGCAGAGCGGCGTCTCGATGCCTTTCGACTTGTTCCGCGCCGTAAGCGTGATCTCGAGCACCTTGGACGCCGTCACCGCGTCCTGGTCGAACATCTCGTAGAAGTCGCCCATGCGGAACAGGAGAATAGCGTCAAGGTGCCGGCGCTTGATCTCGCGGTACTGTTTCATGAGGGGGGTCAGGTCGGTCATGAGGTATGGTTTTGGCCACGAATTAACACGAATTTTCACGAATTAATATAAAGGAATAAAAAACAAAAAACGGAAGAGAACGAGAACAATATCTTTTCTCGTTTTGACTTCTTCTTCATTTATTCCATTTCTTCATTCGTGTTAATTCGTGAAAATTCGTGGCTAAATACTCAGCTTTTCAAAATACGGTTTCAATTTCTCGTAGGTGTCGTCCAGCGATTCAGGTATTACGCGCGTGTTGTCGAAGACGGTGATGTAGCTCGTGTCGCCGTTCCAGCGCGGCACGATCTGGACATGCATGTGCTCGGGGAGGCCGGCGCCCGCGGCCTTCCCGAAGTTGATCCCCACGTTCATGCCCTCGGGGTTCATAGCGCGCTTCAGGATGTTCACCGACGCCTGTGTGGTCTTCATGAGGTCGGTGAGCTCTTCCGGTTTTAACCCGTCCGTGTCGGGGACATGCCCATAGGGGACCACAAGGAGATGGCCGTTGTTGTACGGGTAGATGTTCATGATGACATAGGAGTGCTTCCCGCGGAAGAGGATATGGTTCTTCCGGTCGTTGTCTTCTTTGATCTCAGAGCAGAGAAAACAGCCCTTTTTCTTCTCAGCGTTCAAGATGTATCTCATCCTCCACGGCGCCCAGAGTTCGTCCATATGATCCAGCGATAAAATCGAGGGAAGGAGGTTCTTTTGCGTCCCTCTTCCGTCTTCCGTCATCCCTCGAGTTTTTTCATCCTTTCTGCATTTTCCCCATCTCCGCCATCACCAGCTTGATGTCCTTCCAGACCAGGGACTTGTCCCTCGGGTTTCTGAGCAGGTATGCCGGGTGGAAGGTCGGCATAAGGGGGATGCCATGGTACGTCTTCCATTTCCCGCGAAGCATCGTGATCCCCTCCGTGGTTTTCAGGAGCGTTTTACAGGCAACATTGCCCAGCCCCACGATCACCTTCGGCTTGATCGCCAGGAGCTGCTTCATCAGAAAGGGCTCGCACGCTTCGATCTCGTCGGGCTCGGGATTCCGGTTCTCCGGCGGCCGGCACTTTACGATATTGCAGATGTATACGTCCTCCCGCCGAAGTCCCATACCCTTGACGATGATGTCCGTCAGAAGCTGGCCTGCCGCTCCCACGAACGGTCTTCCCTGCTCGTCTTCTTCAGCGCCGGGCCCCTCCCCGATGAATACGAGGGAAGCGCGGGTGTCCCCCTCGCCGAAAACGATGGTCTTTCTTCCTTGGTGAAGCTTGCACCGGGCGCAGTCCCCCATTTCCTCACGCACGGCCGAGAGAGTTGTCGATCGGGAGGAAAGTGGTTCCTCCTCCACCCCCTTTGGCAAAGGGGGGTTGGGGGGGATTTGATATCCGCTTTGAAGGACAGATGCCGGAGAGAGATTTCCCGATTTCTCCGCTGTTCGAGTCGGTTCATATCGTACGTCGGAAGGCATCTCGATCATCCTGACGCCGAGGGCCTTCTGGTACTCCACGTGCGCCCGGAGGTCGGCAAGAATATCCAGGAATTCTCGCTCAACTTCGTTCATGGATTTTTCCCCCAATTCCCCGATTCACCCATTCTCCGATCCGAGCTTTTCAATTTCCCCATCCGAGCTTTGTTCTGAGGATATCATAATAGGTCTTCGCCGGGTGCTTCATGAGTTTCACTCGGTACGCCGCCCTTTTGACCTCCACGATATCATATCGCTCAAGCGGGCACCCAAGCTGCCCGTCGAGCGTGAGCGTCACCTCCTCGCTCCGGGAGAGAAGCTGGGCCGTCACGGTAACCGTGTCGGGCAATGCAATGGGCCTGTTCGCCAGCGTGTGGGGGCAGATGGGCGTGAGCACAAAGCAGTGGAGCGCGGGATGGATGATCGGCCCGCCCGCGGAGAGGGAATAGGCCGTGGAGCCCGTGGGTGTGGCGAGGATGAGGCCGTCCGCCTTTACCGTGGTCAGGTGGCTCTCGTCCACGGAGACCTTGAGTTCCATCATCCGGGCGAGGGCCCCCTTGTTGATGACGGCGTCGTTGAGCACGGTATACCGCGAAACACGTTTCCCGTCGCGAATCACGCTTGCCGTGAGCATCATCCGCTCTTCGACCTCGAGTTTGCCCGCGAGGGCCTTCTGGAGAACATCGTACAGCTCATCCAGCGTCACCTCAGCCATGAATCCCAGGCTCCCGAGGTTCACGCCGAGGACCGGGACGTTCCGCTTCCTATCAGCGACAAGCCTTGCCGCGGACAGGAGCGTACCGTCTCCGCCGAGCACGATGATCATATCGACGAGTGCCGCAAGGTCCGCCGGATCATGGCCCTCTGTTTTGATAACCGCGGCGGTATTGGCGTCGATGAATACCTTTCTGCCCCTGGTGGAAAGCCATTTCGACAGGTCCTTGGCCGCACGGCGCGCCTTGGGTATGTCTTTTGCGATAATGCCGATTTTTTTCATCATAAGCCCGGTCCGCGCCTTACCACAGCCCTGTCAGCGCACTGGCATTCATGCAACCGTCCTCGTTTCTTTCTTGAATTCCTCGAGCAGCTTCTCGTACCGCTCCCCTTCCGCAAGGAAGCCGAGCTCCCGGCTGTGTTCATCGACGTAGGAGAGATAGACGCTCAACCGCTCTTCCGGCAGTTCATCTTCGGCCCGTTCGGCCCATTCTATCACCGTCACGCCGTCGGAAGCAATATACTCCTCGAATCCGATGCCTTCAAGCTCAGAGGGGTCCTTAAGACGATAAAGATCAATATGGTACAACGGGACCCTGCCCGCATATTCATTCACGAACGTAAAGGTCGGGCTCGTGATATACTGCTCACGCACCGCGAGCCCCCTGGCGATCCCGAAGGCGAAGTTCGTCTTGCCGGCGCCCAGCTCGCCGTAGAGACAAAGGAGATCACCGGGACCCAGCAGCGACCCGAGGATTTCGCCGATGCGGCGGGTCTGTTCGGGGCTGGAGGTAATGATGCTGAACATCACTCCATCTGCTGCGCAGCGGCCCTGAGGACGTCGCGCTTTCCGACGATCCCGACAACCTTCTCCGCCTTGACCACCGGGAGCAGGTGCACCTTTTTCTCCGACATGATGGTCGCGATATCCGCCACCGTCGCGTCCTCGGTGATCGTCAGCACCTTGCGGACGCTGATGTCGCCCACCTTCGTTGCCGCCATGCGCTTGAGTTCCTGCTCGAACTTCTTCGAACTCTCGAGGTAAATGGCCGCATCGAGGAAACTGACGACCGTGGGAATGTGGAGCCGCTTGTTCTGGCTGATGAGGTCATTCTCGGTCACGATGCCGACGAGCTTGCCGGCATCGTCAAGAACGGGCGCGCCGCTGATCCCGTGCTTCATAAGGAGCGCCGCAAGGTCCTGGATCGATGTCTCGGGTTTTACGGTTATTACGTTCTTTGTCATGATGTCTTTCGCAGTAAGCATGGTTTCACCGCCATCGTTTTGAATTTTTCATTTCGAATTTTGAATTCGAGACTATTTCATAGTCTCGCGTATCGCTTCCGGTATCTTCTCGATGACATCACCGGCGATCATCCCGGCCTCTCCCTTTTCTTTGGCCGCAAGGTCTCCGGCAAGGCCGTGGAGGTATACGCCGAGGCAGGCGGCCTGTGTTGCCGTGTACCCCTGCGCCAGGAGGCTGCCGATCATGCCGGTGAGGACGTCCCCTGTCCCGCCCGTGGCCATACCGGGGTTTCCCGTCGTATTGACGAAGATCTCGCCGCCTGAAGCTGCTATGATTGTGCCGGCGCCCTTGAGCACCAGCGTCACCTTATACTTTGCCGCGAAATCAGCGGCAATGCCGATCCGGTCTTTCTGGATTTCCCCGGAAGGGATGGACAGCAGCCTTCCCATTTCGCCGGGGTGGGGCGTCATGACAACGGGCGCCTTTGCCCGTTTGAGGAGGTCGAGGGAACCCACAAGGGCATTAATCCCGTCGGCATCGATGACCATGGGGATGGTCAGTCTCTGGATAAGATTGCGAATAACCTGGACCGTTTCGTAGTGTGTCGAAAGCCCCGGCCCCATGGCGCAGGCGGTCATCTTTCCCGCGGCCTTGAAAAGCTCATCTTCCGCTCCCATTCCGATCGTACCGTCGATGCTCTCCGCCGCGGGGATGCACATGGCTTCAAAGACCTGCTGCTGAATGATCGGGACAAGCCCCAGGGGCGCGGCAACGCTCACCAGCCCCGCCCCCGTCCTGAGCGCGGCTTTCCCCGCCATCACGGCCGCCCCGGCCTTGCCGAGGGAGCCGGCGATGACCATGAGGCGCCCAAAGTCGCCCTTGTGCGCGTCCGGCTTCCGGTGTTTGACAACGCCCCACGCAGAGTCCCGATCGAGCAGGCCCGTGTTGATCTTTTCCTTTTCAACGGCCTCCGGCGGAATGCCGATGTCCGCAACCCGCACCTCGCCGGCGTATGCCGCGCCGGGATGGAGCACAAGGCCGCGCTTCGGCAGCGCCATCGTCACGGTGAGGTCAGCCCTCACGGCCGCTCCCATCACTGCGCCGGTGTCTGCGTTGATCCCCGTGGGGACATCCACGGCGACCACGGGCCTTCCCGACAGGTTCATCATCTCCACGGCCTGGGCATAGGCCCCTTTGAGCGGCGATGACAGGCCTACGCCGAGGAGGGCGTCCACGAGAATATCAGACCATGCGATCAGCTCGGCAAGGGCTCGCGCAGAGGCGCTCGGAAGGACCTCCACATCGGTCTTGCGCAGGATGGAAAGGTTGACTTTCGCCTCGCCCCCCAGCGCGGCAAAGGGGGCGAGGAGCGCAACGCGCACGGGCACGCCGCGGATACGGAGCCTCCGGGCGAGCGCCAGACCGTCGCCGCCGTTATTTCCCTTGCCGCAGATGACGCCGACTTTTACGCCCGCCAGTCCGTCGAAAAAGCGCTCCATCTCCGTGAGGACCGCCGCTGCGGCGTTCTCCATCAATACCGGTCCGGGAATGCCGAGTTCCTTGATCGCCCGCCGGTCGATATTGCCTATCTGTTCTGCTGTGACGATCTTCATGTCCGCATTTCAACCGGGAATCGGCATGTGCCGCTTTTTATTGAAGGCTTCTAACATCGCCTGCACCGCCGCCATCTACGATTCCCCTACCAGGATCGCCTGTGCCACGGCGTACCCCTTGTCATGGGAATAGCTGAGGAGTATCTGCTTGACCCCTTTCAGGTCGGCAAGGTCCTTCACTCTGCCGGAGATATTCACGATGGGACCGCCCCCTTCACCATGGAGCACCTCGATATCGGTCCACTTCACGCCGGCGCTCCAGCCGGTGCCGAAGGCCTTGAGCAGCGCCTCCTTGGCCGCGAACCTGCCGGCGAAGTGCTGTGCCGGATATTTCTGCCGTTCACAGTATTCCCGTTCACGCGCCGTGAACACCCGCTCCAAAAATGTGGTATGACTTTGTCCGGCCTTGTCCATCCGGTCGATCTTCACCAGGTCGATTCCGAT
Organism: Nitrospiria bacterium; assembly: GCA_919901555.1. Classification (GTDB taxonomy): domain Bacteria; phylum Nitrospirota; class UBA9217; order UBA9217; family UBA9217; genus CAKKPG01. Next base: position 25,248 of record CAKKPG010000022.1, read on the forward strand.
GCCGATGATCATGAGAACCCCCATAACCGCCAAATTCCAAATGACAATCACAAATCCCCAATAATATCCAAATTCAAAACCTCAATTTCCGAAACGTTTGTAATTTGGTATTTGGCTTTTGGAATTTATTTGAAATTTGGCGCTTGTTAATTGGAGCTTGTTAAATCTACCATTTCCCTCACTGCCCGCTCCATGCCCACAAGGGCCGCGTGGGAAATGATGCTGTGGCCGATGTTCAGCTCTTCCACTTCCGGGATGTCCGCTATCCGCTTTACGTTCACGTAGTTGAGGCCGTGGCCTGCGCCGACGCGCAGCCCCAGACTTGCAGCGAGCTTCGCCGCTTCAAGGATCTTGTGAAATTCACGGTCCCTCTTCGTCTCGTTCTCCGCATTGGCGTAGGCGCCGGTGTGGAGCTCCACCCATCGGGCCCCTGTTTTTTTCGATGCCGCGATCTGCTTCTCATCGGGGTCAACGAACAGGCTCACGGGGATGCCGGCATTCTGGATCCTCTGAACATAATCGTGGAGAGCGGAAGCGCGCGCTGCCACGTCCAGGCCGCCCTCGGTGGTGAGCTCTTCCCGCTTTTCCGGAACAAGGGTAACGATGTCGGGCTTCACTTCAAGGGAAATGCGCTGCATCTCGTCCGTGGCCGCCATCTCAAGGTTCAGCCTGGTCTGCACGGTCTGGCGGAGCAGACGCAGGTCCCGGTCCTGGATATGCCTCCGGTCTTCCCGAAGGTGCACGATGATGCCGGCCGCGCCGGCGAGCTCGGCGATCACTGCCGCCGCTACCGGTTCGGGCTCAGCGCCTTTTCTCGCCTGCCTGAGCGTAGCGATATGATCGATATTCACCGACAACCTGGGCACTTCGATCTCCTCCTGGAACAATGTAATTTTGTTTGATTTTATCATCTCTTCCGCAAAATATCCAGAAAATTAATGTGAAAATTACCGCGCATTCACGGTATCATTACCTTGACCGTGGTTTCTCCCTCTGGTATATTTGCTCTATCAATTCACTTAATCCAGGAGGTGGTCCCATGATTCGTTTTGCAAGGCTTCTCGTCATGCTGTCTTTATTGGTGCTCGCTGCCGCGTACACAGCGGCGGCGCAGGAAAGCAGGACCGTGGCTGCCGAGGGCGTGGCCATGGTGCAGCAGGGCGCCCTGGACATTGCCCGGGACGCAGCGGTGGAAGACGCCCAGAAAAGGGCGGTAGAACAGGCCATCGGGATCCTCATCGACTCCCAGACCCAGGTTGAGAACTATCAGGTCATCAGCGATAAGATCCTGTCGCAGACCAAAGGCTACATCAAGCGGTACAGCATCGCCGGCGAGGTGAACGAAGGCTCGCTCCTTCGGGTGCGCATCAATGCGGAAGTGGCGCTCGGGAAGCTGGGTGACGACCTCTCCGCCATCGGCATCCTCCTCGGCCAGATGCACAAGCCCCGGACCATGATCATGATCGCGGAGCAGAACATCGGGCAAGAGCTCTACGCCTGGTGGTGGGGCGCCCATGGACAGCAGACGGACCTGAGCGTGGTGGAAAACACCATCATCGACAAATTCACCGAAAAGGGCTTTGAATTCGTGGACCACCAGGTGGCCGCCAAAGAGATAAAAGTGACGGCAGGCTATAAAGTCCAGGACCTTACCGCGGACCAGGCCCGGACCCTCGGCAACCAGGCTGACGCCGAAGTGGTGATCGTGGGCAAGGCGATTGCCAAACTCCAGGGAGAGATCGGGGGCGGCATGAAATCAGCCCAGGCCGATCTGTCCGCCAGGGCGGTCCGAACCGACACCGGCCAGGTCATTGCGTCCGCTTCGACCCACGGTGCGGCGGTGCATATCAGCGAAATGACCGCGGGAAATGAAGCGCTCAAGAAGGCCGCGGCCGAAGCGGCGGACCAGATGCTGACCAAGATCCTTGCCGTCTACTCCAAGGAGGTCGGCGGCACCCGTTCAATCGCCATCACGGTGAACGGGCTGACCAAGACCCAGTTCGTGAAGTTCAAGGACGTTCTCCGGAACCAGGTGCGCGGGATCAAAGACCTCCACGAGCGCAGCTTCGCCGGCGCCACGGCAAAGATCGCCGTTGACTCCAAGAGCAGCGCCCAGGTGTTGTCCGACGAGCTGACCATGAGGAACTTCGGCACCTTCGCCGTCGAAGTCACCGGCTCGACCGCCAATTCTCTCGAGCTTAAAGTCGTTCCCAAGTAATCCCCTCATTGCCGTCCCTGCCCCTCGATGACGAGGGGCAGGGACACCCTCTTGTCTTGGATGATTCCGGCATGGCTCTGGCCCGGGCGGGTGCGGAAGATCATCTTTTGAGGCAACTGCTCAGGTCAGCCGCTGAGCAGTTACCTTTTGAGATATATCTTCTGGTCCGGGAAAATCAGGTCAGGGTTCGCTATTTTATTGTCCCGCGCCACCCGTGGATAATTGAAAGGGTTCCCGGTGAACCGTTTGGATATGGCCCAGAGCGTGTCGCCCTTTTTCACGATATACAAATCGGCATCCAGAGGCATTTCCGGCGGAACGGTCAGCGTGAGGGGCTCCGGCGGAGCAGCGGGCGCCGGTTTCTGCTTTGGCGCCTTCGGCTCGGCAACCGGTTTTTTCTCCGCGGCAGCGGTCTCAACAGGTTTACTTTTCCCGGCATCTTCCCTGCTCGATTTTATACCGATGCTTAATAGATACAGGACGACAAGTACCACGGCGGCGATCCCGGCATATTTCAGCCAGTTCCTGCCCTCTTTCTCCGCAATGGATTCAGGATAACCTTGCCGGCGCTCTGCGGGCTTCGGTGCGTATTCCTTCCGTTCCTCGCGAGGAGCAGCCTCCTCCAATGATTCCGCCGCCTCTTCGGACCCCGTTGCTCGTGACTCGTAAGCGCCTTGAAGCGCCGGATGCTCCTGTTCTTCCGGCCCCTCTTCAGCGGCACTCGCGTCGTGTCCGGAATCACCCGGGACTTCCGGTTCCGGTGACGGACCTGCCGGCTCCTGCTCTTCCTTCTCTGCTGTTCGGAAAATTGTGGGCTCCTCAGGCTTGCTGATCTCTGTTTCTTGTGAAGTTTCCTGAACAGCCTCCGGCCGCAGCTCTTCCGTCTGTTGCCGCTCCTCAGTGGATTCCCGGAATACCGCAGGTTCTTCCGTCATCACAGATTCTTCCGTCCGCGCGGGCTCTTCAGCCTCAAGAGGTTCAGCAGGTTTCAGCTCTTCCGGGACAACGGGTTCACGATGTTCCGCTGCCGTCGGGACAACGTCCTCTGATGATGTGACTTCAGGCTGAGGCTCGATTACCGCTTCCGGCTCAGGCGCTGCTTCGGACGTTGATATGCTCTCCGGTGGAGGAGCGGAGACGTGGTCTGCATCCGGATCCCTATGCACATCGAGCATTTGAACATCCGCAGGCAGCGTACCGAACTGAACCGTTGCTTCCGGTTCAGATAGCGCAGCCGCAGGTTTTTCAAAGCTTCCGGCTTCTTCGAGAGTTTTCTGGATCTCTTCGGCCTTTTTCCCGGCATCCACGGACGCCGCGTCCAGGGAAGCCGGAGAAGCCGTTGCTTCAACGGCCTCCTGCTGCGGAACGGCTATGGGCTGTCCCTCCCCTTCGGCCATTTCAGGCGCGGCCTCCGGCTCGATGAGCGAAGGAACGAGCTCCGACGGGGCTGCTTCCATCTCCTTCGAAATGGCCCTCAGGAATCCCTTGACGAGGGCCCTGTCGAAATGCACGGCAAGGGCTTCCACGTTCAAAATAAGCCGCACTGAACTCGCTTCGGGATAGCACCCGTACACAACGTGATGGGGCAGCACAATGGGTACGCCGCGCTGCGCCTCCAACCCCACCCGGCGCGGCCCGTAAATGGCCTCGGTAATGACCAGGGCGCGAAAGTCGCCGTTCTTCACGAGAAGCATGCGCCACTCCGGCGTCACCAGGGACCTTCTGCCGAAGACCATGGCAAGATCAAGCACGGGCAGCAGCTCCCCCTCATGCTCGGTCACACCGGCCACAATGGGCTGCACGTTCGGCACCCGGCGGTAGGGCTTGAAGTCGAGCGTATCCTGCACTTCCGACCGCGGAAGGGCATGGCGCGCCCCAAGGAGGGAAAACTCCGTCACCTCCACCTCTTCACTGCCGAAGAGGGAAAAGAACCGGGAGTCGGGAGAATACCGCTCCGGCAAGGGCTTATCGTCCTTGTCGCCGGGCTGCGCGGACAACAGCGCTCCCAGGTCAACAAGGGGCAGGATCTCTCCGTGACGCACGGCAGCAACGCGCATCCAGCGCGACAGGGCTATGGGAGGAAGCGGCTTGAGATGGAAATCCTTGCTGAAAAGGGCGCCCTGGTCGGCGTCGATGAGGAACCCGAAGCCCGCGCCCCCGATCTCCGCCGGAAGCATACGGGTCACCGTCCCCTGCTGCGGCAGCTTCATGGTCTGCGCCAGATGGATGACGGGTATCACCGTTCCCCGGTGAAAGGCGATGCCGCGCACATACTGGGGGATGAGGGCAAGGCCCGACACCCTGCCGGGCTTCACCGAGTCTTTTTCAATTCCCGCCGCCGCTGCGGCAAAGGGTTCGCCGCCGCTTTCAAAAACCCTGATGGCGTTTATGGACGAGACATCCAGGCGCCGTGGAGCCGATACGAGAAATTCCGCCATGGGCGGCTCACGGTCGGCCTTCTGCACCCGGGTATAGAGAAGGGAAATATTGATCACCGGAATGAGATGGGAAGCATGGACGACGCAGGTATCCAGAACGGGCGTTTTCAGGTATCCGGGCATGGGATAGACGGCGTCATCAGGAACGGTGACAGGGGCGATGTCACCGGCTACGACGAAGCCCGTGATCGTTTCCTGCTCCGACATGATCAGGATATGGCCTTTCATCTGCCGGGACATGGGCGCAAGGCCGATGCAGACCGAGAGGTCCGCCAGGGTCGCCGTGCGGCCGTCAAGGATCGACATGCCGGCAATACACGTGGGAGACAGGGGCAGGCGATGAATGGTCTGGACGTCCTTAACGGACAGAACATCGTCTTTCCAGACGCCGTAGTTCATGCCGCCCAGGTTGAGCAGCAGCAATTCTCTCATAGAGCTATATTGTGAGTCCTCATTCGGATTTTGTCAAGGGAAGCGCGCTCATAAAATTTTCGACGAACAGCGTCCCGTGCGTCGGTTTTTCCCTTTTTTCTTCGTTCTTCCCTCGTCCGCGACGGTCCTTCCTCACCCCACACCCACCATTCGCTTTGCGGAAATGACGGTGTTCTTGAGCAGGATCGCTATGGTAACGGGTCCTACGCCTGTCGGCACGGGCGTAATGAGCGACGCCTTTTTTGAGACTGGTTCGAAATCGACGTCACCCACGGTCACGCCGTTGGGCAGCACGTTGATCCCGATGTCCACCACCACCGCCCCCTCTTTCACCATATCAGCCTTGATCAGCCCCGGCCGGCCCGTGGCCGTGCAAAGGATGTCGGCCTGCACCGTCTCGGCTCTGAGATCCGCCGTTTCGCGGTGGCAGACCGTGACCGTGGCTTCCCGGACCAGGAGCATCATCGCCAGGGGTTTTCCTACTGCCAGGCTCTTGCCCACGACGACCGCCTTCTTGCCGCGGGGATCGATGCCGTAGTGTTCGAGCAGCCGCATCACCCCGTAGGGTGTGCACGGAAGGAACGTGGAGCGGACTGAGAAGGTATTGCCCGGCGCGAAAAGCTGGACCGTCGATTCGTCGGCCGAAAGTCTGCCGACGGATATGGCTCCCAGGCCGTCTACGTCCTTCTCGGGCGCAATGGCGTTCACGACCTTTCTGGTATCGATATGCTTCGGCAGCGGCATGAACATGAGGATGCCGTTCACCCGTTCATCGTTGTTCAGGGTCTTGATCAGGTTCAGGAGCTCGTTCAGGGTCACCGCGGGCGGCATGGCGTGGTTGAAAATATCGATCCCGGCACGAACCGCGGCGTTCTGGATGGCCTGATAGTACATATAGGAGGACCGGTCCTCACCGACGAGCACCAGCGCCAAACCGGCCCTGATGCCGTGCTTCGCCAGCCGCTCGGTTTCGTCCTTGACCGCTGCTATGATTGTCGAGGCCAGCTCGCGGCCGTTCATGAGTTTCTTCATCGTACCATTCCCTCAACGCAATAGTGTGGTTTCGGCGCGATCTCCCGCGGTCTTCAGGTGCCTTCAGAAACCCCTGTCTTTTCTCAGCGTCTCAGTGAACTCCTGCACCCGGTGTTGCCGTTCCTCCTTGCTCCACCGCAGTTCTTTTCCGGCGATCTCCGCGATCATTGCTGCGGAGGACTCGCCGCGGGACGCGGTGATGCCCAGGTGCATTCGCCGGAGGACGATGTCGGAAAGGGTCTTTGCTCCTTCTTCGATCACGCTGTACGCCACCTGGGCGTACAGGTCTCTGCTCTCCGGAGAGATCGCCTTTCCCAGGCGCGGCTCCTGCTGCGCCATGTCCAGGACCCTCTCGGCACGGGAACCATAACAGCGGACCAGGTGGCCCACCGTTTCGGCGTCCATATGATATCGCGCTGAAAGCTCGGGCACAGCTTCCCGCATATAGGCGTCATAGCTCAGCGGCAACCCGCCGGGGAACGGTTTTTTGTCCGAGCTGCAGAATGTCCTGACTCCCAGCGCCTTACACGCCGCATCAACGGTATCCTTTGCCATATTTCGATAGGTCGTGTACTTTCCTCCGGCGATGGTGATGATCCTGCCCGTTCTGCCTTCTCTGATCACGCGGTGCTTGCGGGAAATCCTGCTTTCCCGCGCTCCCGAGAAGGCCAGCGGCCGTATGCCGGCATAGGTATAGAGGATCGCCTCTTTCGTAAGGTTCAGCCTGGGCAGGATGCGCCTGCTTTCCGAGAGCAGGTAATTCACGTCGTCCCGGTCGGCGTGTACCTCGTCCAGGTCGCCGTCGTACTTTGTGTCCGTGGTCCCGATGAGGGAATAGGCGCTCAGGGGGATAATGAAGAACATCCGTCCGTCCCGGGAGGTTACGAACAGCGCCTGATCGGAGAGCTTCGGAAGAACCAGGTGGATGCCCTTTGTGGGATAAATGATCTTTTTTTGATCAATGCCGCCCATGGCTCTCACGCCGTCGACCCAGGGGCCCGCGGCATTAATAAGGACTTTTGAGCGGAACCGAAGCCTCTCCCCGGTGAGCACGTTCCTGGCCGAGACCGACACGACGGAGTTCTTCTCCTCTATCTTCTCCACCCGGTGATAATTGAGCACCGTCGCTCCCGCCTCGCGCGCCGAGACGATATTTTCTATCACAAGGCGTTCAGGCAGAAGGATCTGGTGGTCATAGAACAGGGCGCTTCCTTTGAGCCCATCGGCATTCAGGCGTGGTTCGAATGCGAGTGTCTTCTCCCTGCCCGACGTGAAGTAGTGCGGAATATCTTTTTCGTGGGACAGGATGTCGTAGAGATGGATCCCGGCAGAGATCACCAGCCTCCCATGAGGGTCGTGCCGGTAAATGGGGATCAAAATCGGCATGGGATGGATGAGGTAGGGCGCGAGTCTGCGCAGAATGGCGCGTTCCCTGAGGGACTCGGCCACGAGGTCCATCTCAAAATTAGCGAGATACCGGAGGCCGCCGTGGATGAGCCGGGTGGACTTGGAACTTACGCCCGATGAGAAGTCCGCCTTTTCGAGAAGGAGGGTCGAGAGCCCGCGGAGCGCGGCATCACGGGCGACGCCGGCCCCGGTGATGCCCCCGCCCACAACGGTGAGGTCGAACACCTGATCACGACTGTTTTCCCCTGTGGTGGACATGGTGCGCTCTCCGCTGCAGCAATAGGATCAGGATGTTCCCTATGAAAGCGTCACTACTCAGGGCTTAAAAAAGACCATACAAGAGAGGGACTATTCATGCAAAGGCGCAAAGGTCGCAAAGAAAATCTAATCGTTCGTTCTTAAAAAACCCTTTGCGTACTTTGCGTCTTTGCGCGAGAAGCCTTTGTTTCGTCTTTTTTGACCTGAGCAGTTACATGAAATCATGGTATGGCGAACGGCCGGGCGCTTGCCCCGTTCCCGGTCTTTCGCGGCGGCGCTCGGAAAAAGATCGTGTCCCTCGGGAGCACGCCCCCCTGCCGGTCCGGCCCGTTGTTGTGCGGCAGTTAACTTCGGCTTCCCAGAAGGTTCTTGAGCAGGACCGGTTTATTGGTATAGATGCCGTCCACACCCGAGGCGGCAAGCTTTCTCATGTCCTCTTCTTCGTCCACGGTCCATACATACACTTTTATCTTCTTTGCACGGCAGGCCGCGATCAACTCCTCGTTCACGGCCTTTTTTTTCACGCTGACGATGTTGTAGCCCTTGGCCTTGTATCCATTCAGCTCCTGAGGCGTAAGCTCCTCGAATATCTGGGCCGTATGGGCGCTCGGCATGATCCGGCGAACTTCCGTGACCTCCCGCTCTTTGAAGGAGGAAACGAGAACCGGACCTTTGTATCCCGAGCCGAGGATGTGGGCCGCGCAGAGCCCTCCCGCGCCGTCGCTTTTGATTTCGAAGTTCAGGACCGTCTTGCCGGCAACCTCCTTCAGAACATCCGCGAGCGTGGGGATGGGCTCGCCGTTCTTGAGCCGTACGAGCGCAATTTCTTCGGCCGTCGACTGTTCGATGTCGATGGGGGCATCGGCGGTCCTGCCCGTGTCCTTGTCGTGCATGACGTAGAGCCGGTTGTCCCGGCTCTTCCGGATGTCGACCTCGATCATATCGACGGGAACGGCCAGGGCGAGGCGTACCGCCTCCAGGGAATTTTCGAGGGCGCGGGAAGAGTCGCCGCGATGGGCAATGGCTATGATCTTTCGCATTGTCTAATTATACCCAAATTTATAAAAACCGCAACCAGGGGACATGAGAAAAGCGTTCCGCACAGCCGCTCCGACGCATGATGAAGAAGTGAAAGGGCCCGTTGAAATCGTCACCAACAGGTCGTGAGAGAGATTCAGTATCGACGGGGAAAGCCGAAAGCGGTCGCTCAGGACGTTCCGTAAAACCTGCATGAGCATAAGGGCCAACGCCCGGAGACAGCGGTTTATAACGCCGACTCCGGGGATCACGTGCGCCGCCGCCGGAGTTGGCGGATTGTTCATCCGGCCCGGTGGTCTGCCGTGAATGCATCAGGCAAGGCGAGCAGCCGCGCGTTTTTGCCTGCTATTTCGCTCCGGTCACCTTCTCGACGATCCTGTCCTTGATGGTCTTGATGTGTTCAACCAGGGTTTTTGGCTGCAATTCCGTCGGATGCAGCCCGGCACGGTGGATGGCCGATCTGACGGCCATCAGCTTTTCGAGCCCGGCAATTTCCCCCTGCCTGAACAGCTCCCGGGGGTTGCTGAAGTCCGCCCAGTGACGCGCCCCCACGTCAGGGTGGATGATCACATCGGCTTCCTGGAGCAGGATATCGTTCAAATACACCCTCGTGACGGCGTCGGCGCGAAGAACGATATCAAGGCCGGAATGATCTTCGAATCTCCCCATCTCGCTCGCCACATCCACCGCGATCACCACGTCTGCCCCCATCTCCCGCGCGCAGCGGACCGGGACGCGCTCAACCCATCCTCCGTCAACGAGCAGCATGTCGTCGTCCTTCACCGGAGGAAAGATGCCCGGGAGAGCGCAGCTCGCACTGACCGCTTTCCGGAGCGATCCGCTGGTGTAGAACATCCGTTTTCCGTGCTGGATGTCCGTGGCCACGCAGCCGAAGGGGATCTTGGTCTGCTCGATGGAAATATCGGGTATAAGCGGATAGATGAACTCTTCGTATTCCTGCTCCGATATGAACGCCGGTTTCGTCGCGGTAACGCCCCAGAAGTATCCCTTCCGGATCAAGTTTGCCATATCGGAAAAAAAACCCCGGCGATTGTTGGTCGGCTGCTCCAGCCTGCGGATGAATTCGAGGCGTGTCTTGCGGGAACGGAAGCTCCTGAGGAACTGCTCCACCCGTGTCGTCCAGTACGAGGCATCGGGATTGGAAGCGTACAGTCCGCCGATCAGCGCCCCGAGGCTCGTACCGGTTATCATGTCAATGGTGACCCTGGCGTCTTCGAGGACTTTGAGCACTCCGAGGTGGGCAAGCCCCCTCGCCGCCCCACCGCCCAGCGCCAAGCATACCTTCGGTTCCATCTGCGCTCCTTGCGAGAGAAAAGTATCCAAAAGCCCCGAGGACTTATCTGCTATGATAGCATTAGAACTATGGAGTGTAAAGGATTTTCCTGAACCTGCCTAGGTTCTCTCAAACTTTCGGTACCGTATAATCGCGACATAAAACAGAGCATAGGAAACCGCCGCCCCCACGAGGCCCGCAACAAGTGTTCCGGCGACAAAGGGCCAGAGGTAGGGTCTGAGTACAAGGTACACGTTGCCCAGGGTGAGGTCATGCCAGGCAATCTCCGGAGCCGTTGCGCCGGCGCCGGTCAATTTTATGCCGAACCAGAGACAGAAGCCGTACAAGGGAACGATGGTCCAGGGGTTGTTGAGAAAGGATCCGGTGATGATCACCAGTTTGCTCAGGCGAAGCGCCCATGCCAGGAGCAGGCAGCTGATGAGATGCAGCCCGATGGTAGGGGTGAACGCAATAAACACGCCGAGAGAGAATGCGAGCGCAAGCTTGTGGGGAGGATCATCAAGCTGCAGAATGGAACGGATGCGATCGCGAATATACCGGTATTTCACGGAAAGTCCTCTGCTGGTTTATCACGAATTATGGCGCAACGCGTTGGGAGGCGGCAGCTTCGAAGCGACAGGCTCACAGGAGCATGCCTCACCTTCGGCGAAAGTGATCGTATCCCTGAGGCGTAAGCGGCTTCTTTTTGCCGTCGGCGCCGACAAGAGCTATCCCCCGGGCCTTTGTTACAATGCCGATTTCCGTTGCCTGAATCTTGAGGCCCCTGAGGCATTTCAGCTTCCGGGGAGGCGCCGTGAAAAGGAGTTCGTAGTCTTCTCCGCCCGCCAGCGCATAATCCAGGACTGGCCCGGTTAAGGCCCCTGCTGATCCGCGAAGCGCATTCGACAAGGGTATCTTCCCGGAGAATATCTGCGCTCCGGCGCCGCTCTCATCGCACAGGTGGGATAGATCAAGAGTGAGGCCGTCGCTGACATCGATCATCGAGGTGGCGCAGCCGGAGCGGGCGATCTTCAGCCCTTCCGCGACACGCGGAACCGGACGCAGATGACGCTCGGCAAGTCGTCCGATTGCGGATTTCGGATTGCGGATTTCGGATTTTTTATTCCGCATTCCCCATTCCGCATTCCGCAATAACTCCAGCCCCGCCGCGGAATCCCCCAGGGTCCCCGTGACGAATATCCTGTCCCCCGGCCGGGCCCCTGAGCGCCTGAGAAGGAGGGCCTTTTCCGTCTCCCCGAGCGCGGTGACGGTGATAATGAATCCCTTGCCGGAACTGCACGTGTCGCCGCCGACGAGCAGCACCGCGTGTTCCCGCAGTACGGCTCCGAAACCCTTGTAGAAGTCGGCAATCTGTTCCGACCCGATCCCCTGCGGAATGGCAAGGGCGGTGAGACAGAAACGGGGGATCCCGCCCATGGCGGCTATATCACTGAGGTTTACGGCGGCGGATTTCCATCCCAGCGAAAAAAAATCGGTGAAGGAAAGATCGAAGTGGACGCCTTCGACCAGCATGTCCGTGGTGGCCAGGAGCATCGAGGACGGAGAAACTGCGAGCGCCGCGGCATCGTCTCCGATACTCAGCGGCGCTCGTGGAGATTTCACGGAAAAAGATCGCCGGATTTTCTCGATGAGGCCGAATTCGCCCAGCTCTGATAATCTCATCTATTCATTCTGCCGCCGATGCACAGAGAAAAACCTTGTCAAGAGGGGCTTCCGTCTTCCGTCTTCTGTCTTCTGTCTACTTCAGCATCAGTGCGTGGCCCGGGACCGGCCGGGAAGTTTCACCCGCGCGGCGCGGTGCGGGAGGCTCTTTTTAAGCGCGCTGGAAATCACCTCGTCCATGGTCTCGACAAAAATGAATTTCATGTCTTTTCTGACGTTCTTCGGGATGTCGTCCAGGTCCTTTTCGTTCTGCTTGGGGATGATTATGGTCCTGATCCCCGCCCTTCTGGCGGCGAGCGTCTTTTCTTTAAGCCCGCCGATGGGCAGCACCCTTCCGCGCAGCGTGACCTCTCCCGTCATGGCAAGGTCCTTTTTGACCGGGGAATTGGTGAAAACCGAGGCCAGGGCAGTGGCCATCGTGACGCCCGCCGAGGGGCCATCCTTGGGAATGGCGCCTGCGGGCACATGGATGTGAACGTCGGTCTTTCCGAAGAGATCGTCCTTGATGCCGAGGGTCTTTGCCCGTGAGCGCACATAGGTCAGCGCCGCATGGGCCGACTCTTTCATGACATCGCCAAGATGTCCCGTAAGGGTGAGCGTGCCCTTGCCGAGCATGGTGGTGGCTTCGATATAGAGAATATCGCCGCCCGTCTCGGTCCACGCAAGCCCGGTCACCACGCCGATCTCGTCCTTTTCTCGCTCCTCCTCGGGGAGGAACTTCGGAGCGCCCAGGTATTTATGCAGATTGGCCGGCGTGATCGTAAACAGACCTGTTTCGCCTTCGGCAACCTTGCGCGCCACCTTGCGGCAAAGGTGGGCGATCTCGCGCTCAAGGTTCCGGACGCCGGCCTCGCGCGTATACTGAGCGATGATCTCGAGCACGGTCTTCTCCGGGATATGGATCTGTTTCTCCGTGATCCCGTGCTCCTTCAACTGCCGGGGAATGAGGTAGTTATTGGCGATACCGAGCTTTTCCTGCTCCGTATATCCCGAGAGGCGGATGATCTCCATCCTGTCCTTGAGCGGCGACGGGATGGGATCGGTCATGTTCGCCGTGGTGATGAACATCACGCTCGACAAATCGAAAGGCAGAGCAATATAGTGGTCGCTGAAGGAGTTGTTCTGCTCCGGGTCGAGCACCTCGAGCAGGGCCGCCGACGGGTCGCCCCGGAAATCGGCTCCGATCTTGTCGATCTCATCGAGCATGAAAACGGGATTGTTCGACCCTGCGGTCTTGATGCCCTGGATAATCCTGCCCGGGAGCGCGCCCACGTAGGTCCTGCGATGTCCGCGGATCTCCGCCTCGTCGCGCACGCCGCCCAGGGAAATACGGACGAATTCACGGCCGAGGGAGCGGGCTATGGATTTCCCGAGGGACGTCTTGCCGACGCCCGGCGGCCCCACGAAACAGAGGATGGGACCTTTCATCTTGTCCTTGAGCTTGCGCACGGCGAGGTATTCAAGGATCCGTTCCTTGACCTTTTCCAGGTCGTAGTGGTCTTCTTCAAGCACCTTGTGCGCCGCCTTCAGGTCCAGATTGTCCTTGGTGGCTTTGGACCACGGCAGTTCCGTGAGCCATTCGATGTACGTCCGCGTCATGGACGCCTCGGCCGCGTCGGGGTGCATGCGCTCGAGACGCCGGAGCTGCTTCTCCGCTTCCTTGGCGCCCTTCTCCGGCATCTTCGCCTCTTTGATCTTGTCACGAAGTTCGCGGATATCTTCGGAACGGTCGTCCGTATCCCCGAGCTCGCGTTGGATCGCCTTGAGCTGTTCGCGCAGGAAATACTCCCTCTGCGTCTTGTCGATCTCGCCCCGGACGTCGGCCTGGATCTTCTGCTGCATGGAAAGGAGCTCGATCTCTTTGCTGAGGGCCTCGTTGATGCGCTTGATCCGCTGGACCGGGTCGGTGATCTCGAGGATCTCCTGGGCCTGCTCCACTTTGAGCCCCATGTTCGCCACCGCCAGATCGGCGAGCTTGCCCGGATCGTCGACGTTCTCGATGACGACCATGATGTCCGGGAGAATGACTTTTCCGAACGACACGAGCCGCTCAAGCTGCTCCTTGACGTTGCGCATGAGCGCCTCGGTCTCGAGGCTCACCGGCGCGGCCGTTTCCACGAAGGGTTTTACCTCGACCTGGTAGTAGGGCTCCTTCTGGAGGAACTTCACGGTCTTTGCCCTGGCAACGCCCTGGACGAGTATCTTGATGCGGCCGTCGGGCAGCTTGAGCATCCGCATGATGACGCCCACGGTGCCCATGGAATAGAGGTCCGAAGGCGTGGGGTTTTCCACGTTGATGTCTTTCTGCGAGGTAAGAAAGATCATCCGGTTCCCTTCGAGCGCCACTTCGATGGCCTTGATGGACATCTCCCTGCCCACGAAAAGCGGCAGCACCATATACGGGAAGACCACGATGTCCCGGATGGGGAGCAGCGGCAGCTTCCTGGGGATCTCGATGGACTGCTGAATGTCACTGTTTTTTGCTTCGGTCTTGGCCAAGCGGTCCTCCTTGCATACGTCCCAATTATACCTTAGTTTCAGCTCCCCAATCAATACCGGTGGTTCATAATTTCAACTTTTTCAAATAATCCCTGAATTCCGAACCGAATTCGGTATTTTTCAGTCCAAACTCCACGGTCGCCTTCAAAAACCCGAGTTTATCGCCGGCGTCATAGCGTTTCCCTTTGAATTCGAAGGCGTAAATGGGCTGCTTCCCCATGAGGAGCTTGAGGCCGTCCGTGAGCTGGATCTCGCCGCCTTTGCCGGGCCGGGTATGTTCAAGGGCGGTGAATATCTCGGGCGTCAGGATATAGCGCCCGATGATGGCGAGATTGGACGGTGCGGCGGACGGTGACGGCTTTTCCACCAGGTCTTTGACGAGGTATACGCCGTCCTCGATCTTTTTTGCATCGATGATGCCGTACTGACCGGTTTGTGCATGGGGCACCTTCTGGATGGCCAGGATCGTTGCGGGATAGCGGGCATGGACGTCCATCATCTGTTTGAGCACCGGAACATCGTTGTCGATGATGTCGTCGCCCAGGAGCACGGCAAAGGCCTCCTCGCCCACCACCCGCTTGGCCGTGAGCACGGCATGACCGAGCCCGAGGGCCTTCTTCTGCCTGATATAGCAGAACGTGACGAGGTCGGCAATGCGCTGCACCTCGGACAGAAGCTCGTGCTTGCCTTTGGACTTGAGGTCTTCCTCCAGTTCAAAGGCCACATCGAAGTGGTCCTCGATGGCGCGCTTGCCCCGTCCGGTGATGAGCACCACCTCTTCGATGCCGGACGCCACGGCCTCTTCCACCACGTACTGTATGAGCGGCTTATCAACGAGCGCGAGCATCTCCTTGGGAGACGCTTTGGTCGCCGGTAAAAAACGGGTCCCCAGACCCGCCGCAGGAAAGACCGCTTTGGTAATACCTTTCGGCACGTCCGTCTCCTTTTCACCGGCATTGTAGGGGACTGGTTCTGAAAAGTCAAGGTGCGTTCTCGGTTCCCCTTACTTGGGCACCGGAACGCTCCCGAGGAGGTATTTCAGGTCATCGTCGTCGAACCGAAGGCCGACGCCCACGAAAGCTGCCGCCCGGTCCGAGTTCAGGAAGTTGTCGTATCCTGCATTCAGCAACAGCAGCTTGTTGATGGTGTAGTTAAGCGATGCCTTCATATGGGTATTCAGATTGCCCGGTTCCGTGCTGCTGAAGTTCCATGCATCGAGGCTGAACTTCACCCGGTCGTCAAAGGCAAAGTAGTCGGCGCCGATGCCGCCCCTGGACTCGATGAGCCCCATGCGGAGGGCCAGGTTTCCCCAGCGCTTGGCGAACTCGACGCTGAACCTGAGGCGGTCTTCGTAGGTTTCGCTCACCGTCGTCGTGCCCGGCGGCGTGGTCACGACCTCAGACCGCGTGTACTTGGCGTAGGGGTCCGAGGCGACCTCGAGGATGTAGTACTTGTCCGGCTTGGGCTTGAGCTCCAGGGTAAAGTAAGTCTTGGACTGGGGGAACATATACTCGCTCCGGAAGGCCACGATGGTCTTCATCCTCTCTATGCGCGACGTGTAGTCGCTGATCCCCTTTGCGGCGCTGTCGATATTATTGTACATGCTGTCGTCGCTCACGAGCTTGCCGAGCGTTCCTTCTCCGCGGTCGATCTTCTTGGTCACGTTCTCGATGGAGGCGAGGGCCAGCTCGGCGCTCCGCGACGCTTCGCGCGCGTTCTCCAACGTCACCTTGAGATTGTCGCGATTATCGTTCACCACACCGTTGAGATTCGTTGCAAGCTCGTTCAGCCGCATGACCAGTTCGCTGCCGTCGCTCCGCAGGGCGTAGGAAAACTCCCGGATGTTCGACGTGGTGCCGCGCAGGTCCGCAAGGATGTCTTCCATGGAGCGGGCGCCCCGTTCGGTGCCGAAGACCTGACGAAGCGACGCGGTCACCTGCTTGATGTCGTCGGCGATGCCGCTCAGTTGACTGACAAGCTTGTCCACATCGCTCGGGGACGTCGTCGTCTCGATCCGCTCTCCTTCCCGGTAGAACGCCGATTGCTCGGGAGACTCGGCGCCGTACTCGGTCTTTCGTCTCGGGTTGATCTCCACGAATTTATCGCCCAAAAGCCCCATGGTCTTGACTCCCGCCTCGGAGCCCCGGGCGATCTTGACCCCGGG
Source organism: Nitrospiria bacterium (assembly GCA_919901555.1). Classification (GTDB taxonomy): domain Bacteria; phylum Nitrospirota; class UBA9217; order UBA9217; family UBA9217; genus CAKKPG01. The sequence continues at coordinate 41,711 of CAKKPG010000022.1, forward strand.
ATCGATCCGCAGGACCAGCTTGGCCCGGCTGTCCTCCAGCACCACCTTCTCGACCGTGCCGATCTTCACGCCCGCCATCCGGACCGCGGCCTTGTCGTCGAGCCCCGCAACCGAGTCGAACGTGGCCTCGACCACATAGCCCTTCTTCGCCCCGAACTCGTATTTTCCGACAGCAAAGGTCATGTACAGAAGGATGACCGATCCTCCCAACACCAGCAGCCCCACCTTTGCCTCTGCGCTCAGCTTCGCCATGAGAACCCCTGTGAATTGGAAATTGGAAATTGGAAATTGGAAATTTTAAAAGTCATTATATAATCTTTTTATTTACGATTTGACATTTACGATTTGCAATTTCCAATGCCTCTTCGTTTTTAATCCGCCGTTATCGGCCCCACCGCGCTGCCGGTGATGAACTGTTTCACGATGGGGTTCGTCGTGTTCCTGATCTCGTCCGGCGTGCCGATCTCCTGGATCTCTCCTTTATAGAGCATGGCTATCCGGTCCGAGATCTTGTACGCGCTCTGCATATCGTGCGTGATGGCCACGGACGTGACGCCGAGCTTCTTCCGGAGGTCCACGATCAGATCGTTGATTGCGTCCGCGGTGATGGGGTCCAGACCGGTCGTGGGCTCGTCGTACAGAATGATCTCCGCATCCATGGCAATGGCCCGGGCAAGCCCAACCCTCTTCCTCATGCCGCCCGAGAGGTCGGACGGCATCTTGTCCTCCACGCCCTTGAGCCCCACGAGTGCCAGTTTCTCGGTCGCGGCGTCCCGTATCTCCCTGTCGGACATTCTGGTATGCTGCTTCAGGCTGAAACCCACGTTCTCCCCCACCGTGAGCGAGTCGAAGAGCGCCGCGCCCTGAAACAGCATGCCGAACTTTTTCCGTATGTCGTTCAGGCCCCGTTCGTCAAGGGTGTTCAGGTCCTGGCCGTCCACGACCACCCGACCCCTGTCCGGGAACAGCAGCCCGATGATATGCTTGATCAGCACGCTCTTGCCGCTGCCGCTCCCGCCGATCACGGTCATGCTCTCGCCCTTTTCGACCGAAAGGTTCACGCCGCGGAGCACGTGGTGGCCGCCGAAGTTTTTGTGGAGGTCCGTGATCTCGATCATCGCCATGGGCTCACCACAACAGCGCGGACAGGAAATAATCCAGGATCAGGATCAGCATGCACGACACCACGACCGCGCCGGTCGTGGCCTTTCCCACGCCCTCGGCTCCGCCCTCGGTGTTGAACCCCTTGTAGCAGCCGATCAGCCCGACCACCGCCCCGAACACGAGCGACTTGATCAGGCCGTACCAGATGTCCGTCACCTCGGTGTTGTTGATGCTCTGGTTGATGTAGGTGACCGGGTTGGTCCCGAGCACCTTCACGCCCACGAAGTACCCGCCCGCGATGCCGACGTACATCCCGAGCGCGGTGAGGAAGAACATCATGATCGTGCTCGCCAGAAACCGGGGGACCACCAGGTATTTCATGGGGTTCGTTGCAAGCGTATAGAGCGCGTCGATCTGCTCGGTCACGCGCATGGTGCCGAGCTCTGCCGCCATGGAGGCCCCTGCCCTGCCCGCCACCATGAGGCCGGTCAGGACCGGCCCCAGTTCCCGCGTCATCGAGAGCGACACCACCGTGCCGATGAGCGACTCGGCCCCGAACCGTTTGAACCCGGTATAGCTCTGGAGCGCCAGCACCATGCCGGTGGAGATGGCCGTGGTCAGCACCACGGGCACGGAGTTCACGCCGATCTGTTCCATCTGCTTCAACAGGTTCTTGAAATAGAACGGCCTGCTCGTGCACCAGCGGAGCGTCTGGATGAGGAACATGACCACTTTCCCCATCTCGATCATGACCGCGGTGGTCCTGCTGCCCAGCAGTTCAAGCCAGTTGATCATAGGGCACATCCGTTCAATGCAAAATGCAGAATGCAAATTTCAAATTTTAAAATAAAAAACATACATTTTACCTTTTGCACTTTTCATTCTGCATTTTGCCTTGAGTTATACGTACACCCTCGGCACCCGGCTGCTGATCCCGCAGAGCACCTCGTAGGCAATGGTCCCGGTTTTCTTTGCAAGGTCGTCAGCCGTGATCTCTTCATTCCCCTGTCGCCCGATGAGCACCACGTCGTCCCCCTCCGATACGCCGGGAACGCCGGTCACGTCGAGCATGGTCATGTCCATGCAGACCCGCCCCGCCACGGGAACGCGCGTCCCCCGGACAAGGGCCTCTCCCCGGTTCGACAGGGCCCGGCTGAAGCCGTCGGCATACCCGATGGGGATCGTGGCGATGCGGCTCTCCCGCTTGGTGACAAACGTCCTGCCGTAGCTGATGGGCGCCCCTGCTGGAACGGTTTTAACAAAGGCGATTCGCGTCACCAGGGACAGGACAGGACGCACATCGGCATCCCCGGGACGGGCCTCCAGCGGACTGTATCCGTAGAGCATGAGACCGGGCCTGACCATGGTGAACAGCGCGCGGCGGTAATCAAGCACCGCCGCGCTGTTGGCGGCGTGGCGAAGGGGAATCGAGAGCCCCCGGGCATCGAGCGCCTTCATGAGCGCTTCGAACCGCTCCATCTGCTTCGAGGCGAACTGTTTGTCCGCAAGATCGGCATCGGCAAAATGGGTCATGAGCCCTTCTACGTATATTCCGGGAAGATTGAAAACACGGGCGATAGTATCAGCCGCATGTTCCGGAGCAAGCCCGATGCGTCCCATGCCCGTGTCGATCTTGATATGAACGTTCACGGTCTTTCCCTGCTTGCGAGCAGCCTGTGAGAGCGCCTCCGCAAGCTTCACGGAATAAACGATGGGCGTCAGGGACAGCTCCGTGATCGTTTCCGCCTGTTCGGGGAAAACAGCGCCCATGACCAGGACGGGCGCCCCGATGCCCGCGGCACGGAGTTCGGCGCCTTCTTCGACAAGAGCAACGCCGAGCATGTCTGCGCCGAGCGTCAACAGACGGCGTGAAACCTCAAGGGCGCCGTGGCCATATGCCTGCGCTTTGACAACGGCGAGTACTTTTCTGCCTTCCACCCTGAGCAGGACTTCCTGAAAATTATGGGAGAGCGCCGCGAGGTCTATGAAGGCCGCTGTCGGCCTGCCGGAACCGGCAGCACGTCCGGCGGACAGGGCAAAAGACCGTGAATGCGTCGCTTCAGTGGATGGTGCTCTCATTATTGATTTCCTCAAACGTGTCGGAGGTGGGCAGTATTTCTATCTTGTCGAAGGACTGGCCGCAGTCCATGCAGTCCCAGTGATGCACTGTCCAGTACTCAAGGTCCAACTCGAGGCTGTAATCATCCTCCTGATAGAGGTTTGTCCCTCCGCAATAGGGGCACATGATCGGTTCCATCGCTGTTCCTCCGACTTTCATCCCTTTCCTGACTGTCATCGCCGGATGAAAATCACTCACTCCCTGCCGAAAACAGATCACAACGCAGCGCGCAACAAAAAAAAGCGGCAATCGTGCGGCGACCGTGATTTTCCCTGCCGGCCTTTCATTTTTACTCCGTTGGAGAAAGCCGCCATCTTTACCTCCGTTAGAGAGCTCTGTTCTCCAACGGAGTTTACTTTATCATAGCGGGGCGCCTTTTGCAAAATATTTTTTGGCGGCCGTCGTCAGCGGATGAGAATGTTCCGGAGCGTCTGCACGAGCCGGTCGTTTTCCCTTCGGGTTCTCACGGCAATTCTTACGAACCGGTTGCCGAGTCCGGAAAATGATGAACAGTCGCGGATAAGGATGCCCCGGAACCCCAGCGATTCCGTGAGCGTCGGCGCGTCGATGGAGGCAAGTTTCACGAAGATGAAGTTCGCCGGGGACGGGAACGGTTCCACGCCCGGCAGGATCCGCAGCTCCGAGAGCAGGCGCTCCCGCTCCTGGGCAATGAGCTTTCGGGTCTTTTGAATCCGTCCCCAATCGTTCAACGCTGCAACAGCGGCGCGTTCCGCCGGAACGCTCACCGTCCACGGCTCGCGGCCCGCGGCAAGCGTCTCGATGGTCCTTTCGTCCGAGACGGCATAGCCGATGCGGAGACCCGGCAGGCCGAAGAATTTCGTGAAGGCCCGGATGCAGATGAGGTGCGTTGACTGGACGGCCTCTTTGATAAGGGAGTCCGTTTCCACGAAATCCATGAACGCCTCATCCACCACGAGCCTCACGTTTTCCCGGAGCGCGTATTTCACGATCTCCATCATCTCTTCCTTGGGAATGAGCTGGGCCGTGGGGTTGTTCGGATTGCACAGGAAGGCCATGTCCGCGCCCTTGAGCGCAAAGGCGATCTCCACAGGATCGACGCGAAAGCCGTCCTTCTCCGCGAGCCGGAACGGGACTACTTCGCCTCCGGCGTCCTCTACCGCCGCCGCATACTCCGTGAAGGTCGGGACAGGGATGAGAACTTTTTTCGGCCGGAACACCCGCGGGATGAGATGGATGACGGCGATGGAACCGTTGCCGCAGATGACCTGTTCCGGTTTGATGCCGAAGTACCGCGCTATGGCCTTTCTCAGCTCCGGCGTTTCAGGGTCCGGATACCGGTCAATAGAGGAAAGCGACTTCCTGATTGCGCGCGTTACCGCCCGCGAAGGACCGAGGGGGTTAACGTTCGAGCTGAAGTCGAGGACCGTCCTGCCTTCCAGGCCGTAACGCTTGATTGCTTCATTGATATTGCCGCCATGGATTCGCGTGGTCATGCCAACCTTTTCTTTTTCAAACCAAACTGCCTGTCGCGCAAAAATAAAGGCACAAAGAAAGCAAGGCAAAAGTCAAATTTCAGAATGCAAATTGCAAAATGACGGTATGGCCTTTGGCCATGGTTTCTATTCTTCATTTTGACTTTTGCATTTTGCACTCTGCATTTTGCATTCATCAGACTCCGTTGGGGTTTCAAGTAGGAGAGAAATTTTACAGTTCCGCCATGAGATCGGGGAAACGGTCATGCATAAACGTTTCCGCCGTTTTTCTCGCGTGCGCCGCCGTCGGTTGACGCATCACGAGCGCGGCGAGCTCCACGGCGTCCTCCATGCGGACCGACCTGACCACCTTCTTGACCCACGGAATGGACGCAACGTTCATACTGAGATGCTGAAAACCCATGCCGAGGAGAATGGACGCGTAGAGCGGGTCTCCGGCCATCTCTCCGCACATGGCCAGGGGAATGCGGGCCTCGTGGGCCGCCTGGGAAACGCGCTGGAGAAGACGAAGAACAGCGGGATCGAGGGGCTCATACAGATATGCCACGTGTTCGTTCGCCCGGTCGATCGCAAGGGTGTACTGGATCAGGTCGTTCGTACCCACGCTGAAAAAATCCGCTTCTTTCGCGAGGAGGTCGGAGATCATGGCCGCCGACGGTATTTCGATCATGATCCCGACCTTTACGTTTTCATCGAAGGGAACATCTTCGGTCCTCAGGTCGTTTTTTACCTCTTCGAGAACCATCTTCGCCTCACGCAGCTCGGCAAGGCCGGAGATCATGGGAAAAAGAATTTTTACGTTGCCGTGGACACTGGCCCTCAGGATGCCCCGGAGCTGGGCCTTGAAGACATCCTTCCTCTGAAGCAGAAAGCGGATCGCCCGCAGCCCGAGGGCGGGGTTTGCCTCTTTCTCGGAGACCCCGCCAAATCCGATCTTGTCTCCGCCGACGTCGAGGGTCCGGATGACCACTTCCTGGGGGGACGCCCGTTCCGCCACGTGGCGACAGGCCTGGTAGTGCTGCTCCTCCGTCGGCAGGTCCGGCCTGTTGAGGAACAGAAACTCCGTGCGGTAAAGGCCGATGCCGGTCCCGCCGTGCTCAGCCACGGATGCGACTTCTTCAGGCAACTCAATGTTCCCCTCAAGGTGGACGACGTCTCCGTCGAGGGTCACGGCCGGGAGCAGCCTGAGTTTTTCGAGCTCCTGCTCGAAATACTTATACCGGCGCTGCTTTTTGAGATACTCGAGGAACGTCTCCTCGTCCGGGTCCACGATGACCACACCATGGATGCCGTCGACGATCACCACATCGCCGGTCTTGACGGCGCCCGTGATCCGCTCGAGGCCGACGGCCGCGGGGATTCCCAGGGAGCGCGCAAGAATGGCGGTATGAGAGGTGCGGCTTCCCGCGTCCGTGGCGAAGCCGAGGATCTTGTCCTTGCGCATCATGAGGGTGTCGGTGGGGGCGAGGTCGTGCGCGATGATCACCGCCTCGTCGCTTATGTCGGCAAGGCTCTCCTGCTTGTGACCCGTGAGGTTTCTGAGGATGCGCTCGCCCACCTGCTCGATATCGTGTTTCCGTTCGCGCAGGTACTCATCCTCGATCGCATCGAACTTGAGCCCTATGGCGTCGATGGTCTCTTTGAGCGCGCCTTCCGCGTTCACACGCAGGTCCTTGATCCGCTTGACCGTTCCGTCGACGAGCATCTTGTCTTCCAGCAGCATGATGAGCGTCTCAAGAATGTAGGCGTGGGATTTTCCAAGGCCTTTGCTGAACCGCTTCTTGAGCTCTTCGAGCTGTGCCTTCGAGATCTCGACGGCCTTTTTAAAGCGCGCCACCTCGTCCTTGACCTTGACCTCTTCAATCCGCTGGCCCGCGACGACCACCTTCCGGCGGTCGAGGAGGTAGGCCCTGCCGATCACAACGCCGGGAGAGGCCCCGATGCCGTTGAATGCTTTTTCGTTCATTGCTCGACTCCCGCTTGATGCTTCAGACGCAGAACGCCGATGCCGGGCGCATCAATACGCATAGTCCAGGTCGCAAGCGCCATTCTCCTCACTCCTTTTCGCCGAACTTGTCCTTGAACAGTTTTTCCAATCCGGCCAGGGCCGCTTCTTCGTCCCCGCCCTCCACGCGGACCAGAATGTTCGTCCCCTTTGCCGCGGCAAGCATCATGATCCCCATGATGCTCTTCCCGTCCACCTCAAGATCGTCCTTGACCAGGGTTATCCTGGATGAATAGGCGCTCGCCGCCTTGACGATCTGGGCCGCTGCCCTCGCGTGCAAACCGAGCCTGTTCTCAATGAGCAGCTCCTTTTTCATCATCCTCCAACTCCTCCGTACGCCAGCGCCAGGCAGGCCGCGGCCAGCCCGAGCATGAGTTTGAGCGGCGAAAACCCCTTCCGCAGGGCCACGACCATGGCGAGCGTGAGAACCAGGCCCGCCGCGGCCATTCCCGGTCCGGTGAAGAGACCTTCCGGCCGGAACTCCGGTTTCCAGAGGGAAATCGCGCCTACGAGGCCTCCGAGCAGCGAGAGTGAAATCGCCTTGAACAACCGCGCCATCTTCGTAAAGCTGTACGTGTCCAGCAGTGCCGCAGCATCTCCGGCGGTCCTGTACCCCGCAAGGAAGACGCCCGCCCTGATGACCAGATGAAATGTGTTGTACACGACCAGGAACAGAAGCGGGGCCCACCATGCACCCGCCATGAGCACCGCCACAGCGACCGTTGCCGCAAGGGGTTTGAGCGATCCCCAGAAGAAGCTGTCGCCGAGCGCCCCCAGGGGGGCCATGAGGGCCGATTTGAGCGCCGATACGTCCCCCGTCCCCCGTCCCGCCGCCCGCTCCTGCTCGAGCCGCGCCGCCGCACCCAGGATAAAGGCCGCGAGGTACGGCTGGGTATTGAAATACTCCATATGCACTTTCAGCCGTGAGGCGCGCTCCGCCCCGTCGGGATAGAGCCTCCTGAGCACCGGCAGCATGGCATAGGCAAAGCCGAGGGTCTGCATCCGGTCAAAGCTCCACGACGCCTGGATGAGAAAAGACCTCCAGAGGACGCCGAGCAGATCAGCGGTTCTGACCTTTTTTTCGCCGTCGTTCATTCCCGATCACTCCCCCTGCCGCGGTCCGCGCAAGAGCTCCGCGAACCGGGACCCGTCCTGTTACCGGTCGCTGTACCGGACTCCGACCCACCCCGCGCTTATCACCATAAGCGTGATGACAAGCATCGAAACGCCGAATGCCAGGGCGCTTACCGCTGCGATCAAAAACCCGGCCAGCAGAAACCGGTCCACGGTGCTTACCGACAGCTTACACGCCACCGAAGCCGCTCCCAGGAGGGGAAGAAGCTTTACGAACAGGGCCATGGCGTTATGGAACTGGCCGGGCATGCGAAAAAACAGGTGCATTCCCGCCAGCCCGGCAGGCACGAACAGAAGGTACAGAACAAAGTATTTCAGAAAAAAAGCGACCAGACCCGCACGGTGTGCGCGCTCGAGGTTCCTGTCGGCCTTCTCCGCCTCACCCGCTGCGGCCAGTTCGGCAAGCCGTTCATTTCGCTTTCTCAGGATGCCGTCCGCCACCATGGTAAGGGGCGCCATGAACACCGTGAGGAAGATGCTGAACCCCACGACGGAAAGCGGCGCGTTGCCCTGACCTGCCAGCGCAGCAATGGCCGTTGCCGAAACCGCGGCCACGGTGGAGTCCGCAGGGACAAAGTTGCCGACGGGCATATCCATCACCCAGATGAGCTCGAGCACCGCGCCGATGACAAAACCGGCATTGACGTCGCCCAGGAGCCATCCCGTCAGCGGCCCCGCCACGATAGGCTGGGAAATCATGAACTGCCCCACGGCGGTCCGGTCGAGTCCGACCACGCCTCCGATGACGGCGATCAAAAGAACATGGACGACTGTCTGGAGATCAACCATAGCCTGCCTTCAATCCTTCCGCAGAGGACGGCAGGCGAACGCCAGCGCCGCCCTCCACGCCTGTTCTCCGTTCCTGCTTCGCACTCTTGTCATTGGCCGCGGTCCGCGGCCCGGAGACAGATTTTAAAGACCTTCTCAAGCGGCAACGGCCGCTCCGTGGGAACCGTCTGGACGTCGACCTTGACGCCCATGGCAACGATCTCCTGGAGCGCCTTCAGGTCCCCCTCATCAACGGCGAGAACATCGAGCAGTTTGCGCTTGCCCGGCACATAGTGCATTCCGCCGATATTGAGCGCCGGACAGGGAAGCCCCGCCTTCAGCGCCCGCAGCGCATCGAAGGGGTTCGAGAACAGGAGAATCATCCGTTCCGCGCTCAGCGTCGCCGACCGGACCTGCTCGCTTATGTCGGCGACGGCGCCGATGAACACCTTGAGCCCGTGAGGGACGGATATTTCCATGATGGACCGCTGAAGGGCATTCGCCGCGACCTTATCGTCGGCCACAAGGATACAGGTCGCCTTGAGATAATTCACCCAGCCTTCCACCACCTGCCCGTGGATCAAACGGTCATCTATGCGCACGAAGACGAGCACGTGCTATTTCGTCCCTTTCAGCATCTGGCTCGCGATGACGATGCTCTTCTGGCCGGCCTCCTGCACCAGTTTTGCAAGCTCCGCGAGCTTCTTGTCGTCGCGGTGATTCGCAAACTTGATGAGCATCGAGAGGTTCACGCCGGTCACGACCTCTGCCGACTCGCCGAGGAACGCAAGGGCGATGTTGGAGGGGGTCCCGCCGAACATGTCGGTAAACAGCATGACGCCGTTCTTCCGGTCCACTTTCTTTATGGCCTTCTGGATCTCGTCCCTGAGCGTTTCCGGCGCACTGTCCTGTTTCACGCTCACCGATTCGACAGCGTCTACCCGTCCAACGATCATTTCCACGGCCTTGACGAGCTCCGCTCCCATATCGCCGTGGCACACAATTACCAGTCCAACCATGTTCGTCTCCTTGCAATTGCGGAATGCGAATTGCGAAAATCCGAAATCTGAAATCCCCGATCCGAATTTGCGTCCTCTAGCTCCCCATGTCGCGATGCTTTACGTTCACCTCATACCCGATCCGCCTCAGGCGCTCGGCGACCATGAGCGACACCGCGACCGAGCGGTGCTTCCCGCCGGTGCATCCGAAGCCGATGGTGAGATAGCTCTTTCCTTCGCTCCGGTAGCGCGGCAGGAGGTATTCCAGAAAATCGAGGAGCCGGGAAAGAAACTCCTCGGAATCCGCCCTGCCCATGACGTAGTCCTTGACCCGGGAGTCTTCTCCGGTGTACGGCTTCAGTTCCGGCACAAAGTGCGGGTTGGGCAGGAACCGCAGATCGAAGAGCAGGTCCGTATCATAGGGCACCCCGAATTTGTACCCGAAGGTCGTGATGGTGATAACGAGCGGCCGGGCCGCGCCTCCCTGCGAGTAGTGGCGCTCCACGGCCTGACGCAGATCGTGCACCGTATAATCCGACGTTTCCACGATCCGATCAGCAAGCGTCCTGACGCTCCCGAGGGCGCCCCGCTCCTGTTTGATGGCATCAAGAAGCGGCGTCGTTCCCCGCGCAAAGGGATGGGGCCGCCTGGTTTCGCTGAACCGCCGTACGAGCGACTGGTCCGACGCTTCGAGGAAAAGGAGTTCCAGGGGCCGTCCGGCCGCCTTGAGCCCCGAGTAGAGGGGCGGAAATTGTTCCGGGAACCCTTTTTCCCTCACGTCGATGCCGATGGCTGACCGGCGCGTCTCGTCCGTCGTACCGGCAAAGTCCGTAAACGCGGGCAAGAGGGCAAGGGGCAGATTGTCGACGCAATAAAACCCCATGTCCTCGAAGGACTTGAGAGCGGCGCTCTTGCCCGAGCCGGAAAGCCCGGTGACGATCACCATGCGCAGGGCGCTCATGGGGCCATCCTTCCCTTCAGTGTGCGGTTCAGCTCACGGGCGGTATACACGCCTTTGTTCTTGAGGATCTGGTTCCGTGCCGCCACCTCGATGAGGGTGGCCATGTTCCGGCCGGGCTTCACCGGCAGCTTCAGGCAGGGAAGATTTATCCCCAGCAGTCTGCGGCGCCGCTCGCGCAGTCCGAGGAGGCTGTAGTGATGCCCTTTTGTCCACTCTTCAAGCTCTACCACGAGACCCACGGCGCACTCGGGGGTTACCGCGGACTCGCCGTAGAGGGCGCGTACGTTGATGATCCCGAGGCCCCTGATCTCGAGAAGATCGACCCCCAGCTCGGTGGCCCTACCCGTGATGCGTCCGTCGGACCGCCTGAGAATCACGAGGTCATCAGCGGCCAGTTTGTGGCCCCGGAGAACGAGGTCGAGGGCCGCCTCGCTCTTGCCGATGGCGCTCTCCCCCGTGATAAGCGTGCCGAGCCCGAAGACTTCGACGAGAACGCCGTGCACACTGATCTTCGGCGTCAGTTTCTGGATGAGGAGCTTCGCCACTCCCGACAGGTTCCCGGTCTTGACAACGGGGATATGCGCGGACCCGGCCGCGCTCAGAAGCTCTTTGCTCACCGTGGAGCAGGTCACAACGATGCATGCGGGCTTCCGCTTAAAAAGCATCCCGACGACGCGGACCCGCTCGGACGCCGGAAGCGACCTCAGGTAGGCCGACTGGGCCGGAGCGACGTGGACCACTGCCGCGGCCAGGTCCTTCCAGGAAGCGGTCGACGAGAGCTCGGGAACGGCCACTTGCGGAGACGCGACCTCGCGGGCGAGGCCGGAACCGCCCGCAAGGACCGTCGCCCGTCCTATAACATCCCTCACGGTTACCTTCATCGCTGCGGATACTTGCCGTCTTCTTCCAGGATCATCCTTTGAAGTTCCTGCCTCTGCGGGGCGGACCGCAGTTTCTCGCGGAAGACCGGGTTCTTGAGGATCCGTGAAATCCGGGCAAGGATTTTCAGATGATCTCCCGGTCTGTCTTCGGGCGAAAGGAGCAGGAAAAAAAGATAAGCAGGCTTCCCGTCCATCGTATCGAAGTCCACGCCCTTCCTGGACCGGCCGAAGGCGATCACCGCGTCGCGGAGGTTGCGGACCTTTCCATGAGGGATGGCCACGCCGTCACCGATGCCCGTGCTTCCGAGCGACTCGCGCTCGGCGAGCACCCGGATGATCTCCTCTTCACGGTGGATCGTGCCGGAGGCCTTCAGCAGCCCGGCAAACTCCCGGAGCACGCCGTCCTTGTCCGTCGCCTTGATATCGTCGATCACGAAGTTTTCCTGTAAAAGTTCGCTGATTCTGACCATGCACGCAACCCGTTCTAAAGACAGGGCTCGATCAGCCCTGCGTTCCCGTCTTTCCGCACAGACTTTGAATCATGGGTGACCTGTGCATTTTTCATTTTGCGCTCTGCCTTTTGCATGCAGGCGTCACCCGCTCCTTTTCCGCACGCTCGTGGGCGGGATGCGCAATTCTTCGCGATACTTTGCCACGGTCCTCCGGGCAATTTCAATGCCCCGCGCTTTCAGAGCATCAACGATCTGCTGGTCCTTGAGCGGCGTCGCCGGGTCCTCTTCCTTGATCATTCTCTGGATCGCATCTTTTATGGTCAGGGAAGAGATCTCGGAACCGGCCCCGTCGGAGAAACCCGTCGTAAAGAAAAACTTCATGGAGAAGATGCCCTGGGGCGTATGCATGTGCTTGTTCGTCGTTACGCGGCTGATGGTGGACTCGTGCATGGAGATGTCCTCGGCCACGTCCTTGAGCACCATGGGCCTCAGGTGCGAGATCCCATGCTCCAGGAAATCATACTGGAACTTCACGATGCTCTCGGCCACCTTATAGATGGTTTTATTTCGCTGTTCCATGCCCTTGATGAGCCACTGCGCGGAACGGAGCCGTTCTTCGATGTATTCCCGGGCCGCCTTATCGATGTCGTCTTTATGACTGAGCAGTTTCCGGTAATAGGGGTTGACCCGCACCCGCGGCATCCCCTCTTCGTTCAGCTGGATCACATACCGCTCCTCCACCTTGACCACGTACACGTCGGGAACCACATAGTGCGTATCGGACTCGGCATAGGGACGGCCGGGCTTGGGATCGAGCTCATGGATGATGATCTGCGCCGCCTCCATCACGTCCTGGGGCGTGACGCTCAGCGCCTTGGCGATGGCCTCGTATTTCCTCTTTTCCAGGTCCGTGAGATGCTGGTCGATGATCTTCTCTACGAGGGTGCCGCCGAGATCGAGCTGTCTCGTCTGGATGAGAAGACATTCCCTGAGGTCCCTCGCTCCCACGCCGGCGGGATCGAAGTTCTGAATCAGTTCCAGCGCCCGCTCCAGGTCCTTGTGCGGCAGGCTCGCCTGTTGTTCCATCTCCTCGAGGGGAGAGCGGAGATATCCGTCATCATCGATGTTGCCGATGATCCATTCGCCGGCGTTCACCACGCCGGGGTCGGACGCTGAAAGCCTGAGCTGCCAGAGAAGGTGATCGCTCAGCGACGCGCGCCTCGTGAGCGTCTGGTCGTACGACGGGAGCTCCCTGTCATCGGCTTCGGCGGACCCGAAATCGCGCCCGTCGCCCATCTCGTTCAGGTATTCATCCCACTGGGGGCCGGACTCCAATACGCTTTTGAAGTCCGCCGCCGGTTCCTCGCTCCCCATCTCCCCCTGCTGTTCCGCGAGCGTTTCCGCAGATGCAGCGGCCTCCTGTGCTCCCTCGGCGTCGCTCCCCGGCGCTCCCTCTTCGGCAGCGTCCGCCGGGAGTTCCTCGAGCACGGGATTCTCCATGAGTTCCTGGGAGATGGACTGGGAGAGTTCGAGCCGTGACAGCTGGAGCAGCTTGATGGCCTGCTGGAGCTGCGGCGTCATGATGAGCTTCTGGGAAAGTTTTAGTTCGAGTCGCGCTTCCATAAAGAAATACCGGTTCCCACGGAATAAAAGGCAGATGACATTGATGCTATCTTAATCGGTGTAATCGCTTTGAAAATCCTCGTCATCACCTATGATTATTATAGCCGAAATGCTTCCCCCAGGTAAAACTCCCGTACACGGGGACTCGCCGTAATCTCCGCGGGCGTGCCTGCTTCGATGATCTTCCCTTCGTTGATAATATAGGCCCGGTCGGTGATGGCGAGGGTTTCCCGCACGTTATGATCGGTGATAAGAATTCCGATCCCTTTCTGCTTGAGGATTGAAATGATGCCCTGAATATCCTGGACAGCGAGCGGGTCGATCCCGGCGAAGGGTTCGTCGAGGAGGATGAACTTGGGGGACAAGGTGAGGGCCCGGGCTATTTCCACACGCCTGCGCTCCCCCCCGGAGAGCGTATATGCCTTGCTGTCGGCCAGGTGCGCTATGCCGAACTCGGCAAGGAGCGAGTCTTTCCGCTCCTTGCGTTCAACGTCCGAAATGTCCAGGGTCTCGAGGACCGCCATGAGGTTCTCGGACGCCGTAAGCTTTCTGAAAACCGATGGTTCCTGGGACAGGTAGCCGATGCCGTTTTTTGCGCGCTGGTACATCGGCATCCGTGTAACATCGGCTCCATCGAGGATCACCCTTCCCTGATCAGGTTTGACAAGCCCCACGACCATATAAAAACTCGTGGTTTTTCCCGCTCCGTTCGGTCCGAGAAGCCCTACTACCTCGCCGTATTTTACCTGGAAGCTCACCCCCCGTACAACCCGTCTTCCCCGGTAGGTTTTTTCCAGTTTTTTCGCCTCAAGCCCTTGCATGCCGTGCGGGTGCCTCCCCTGCTCTACGATTTCCATTCATGGTCTACACCGATCAAGCCGCTTCTGCATCGAGTTCCCGTCGTTCCGTCTGACAGGGCTACCGCCGGTCATCGGGTCTTCGGCCGGAACAAGAATCATTTCCGGCCTTCCCTTGCAGGCCTCATTTCCGCTCTTCCGCCTTGTCCTGCTTCGAATCGAATCTCTGCCTTCGTTCTTCCGGCTTATCCTGATAAAAGAGCACCCTGCCGCCTTCCACAATGCTCCGGTCGTCACGCACGAAGAGGGTGATCCTGTCGCCGCCGAGCTGATTTTCGTTCTCGAGAATACGGGCGTCTCCGGTCAACACGATTTTTTCCTCACGGCTGTAGTAGATCGCCCTGTTTGCAGTCGCCACCCTGCCTTCCCTCCGCACCACCACGTTGCCGAGAGCCTCTATTTCCTTGACCCCTTTTGACCGCGCATCGTAAAAAACAATGAGCGAATCGGAATAGAGCGTGATATCTTCCTTCTTGAGCGTCACGTCGTCGCTGAACGTCACTTTATCCCCCAGCTTATCCGCCATCATGTGCCGGGACGTGATCACCACGGGCTCTCGCTTCCCTTCTTCGCGTTTTCCCGGAACGGACGCCGCGCCTGCAAGAAAAAGGGAAACGGCCGTCACGAGGCTATTCCTGAAGAACCGCTTTAACATTGTTTCTCACCTCGAACGTGCGCATGTCCACGTTCGCCGTTATGCCTCGGCCTTCGAGGTAAATCTCCCGACCGAGCAGTTTAAAGGGGTCCTCCGTCCGTACGAGGCGGTCGCCGGCTTTCCAGAACAGCGAGTCCGTGGTCAGAAGATATCCGTCGTGGGTCACGATCCGCACTTCACGGACACCGCGGCGCAGGGAGGCGTTCCCGCTTGCCGTGTCGAGCATGCCCGCTTCACCGAACATCTCCGCCGCATATCCATTCTGCGCGCCCGTATACGAAATTTCTATGTCTTTCAACTGTGCTTCCTTGTTTTCGTACAAATCGGCGCTTGCGGCGCGCATGCGCCAGGAAACCCTGCCGTCTTCAGACTGGGCGAACCTGAAGCCGTCCATGCTCATCAAAAGCCTGACGCCCTGTTTAGGCTGAAACAGAGAAGGCATGGTAATATCCCTTCCCCGCAGCAGATCGTAAATACCGGCAGCTGTCGCAAGGATGAGCAATGCAACGAGCAGCCTGTACGTCTTTTTATTTTTAAATTTCATACGGAATAATGGTAACTACTCAGGTCCCCTGTAGCGCCCTCATTTACCGAAGGCGACTAATCGTCGGGGATAAACCCCGTTAGAGATCGCGTCAAGCGAAAAATCTCTAACGGGGTAAACCCCGACGCTACAACCTTTTGTGACTTCTGCGTCTTTTTGCGGCTGACCTGAGTAGTTACGGAATAATGAATAATTACGCCGGCCCCGATCTACCACATGCATAATTTATACCATAGCTCCATTGGCATGTAAAGGTAAAAATCCCGAGGAAGGACCGAGTGCAAGCGCAGAGCGTATCAGGCGGCAGGTCGAGGCGCCGGTCAGGAGGGCTAACGGTTGATTTGCGTCCGCATCGCGGCGAGCTCAAGCTCTTTTTCTTCGAGCAGCTTCTCCAGTCGCGCATGGTCAGACATGTCACGGACAACGGCCTGGATGAACTTCTTGCCCATGAGCACCAGTTCCACGGCGCTGACGTCGACCAGAACCACCGTACCGTCGGCCCGTGTCAATTCTCCGTGCCGGAGTGACTGGCGGCCCTCGCGGACTTCCGTCAGAAGTCCCTGCATCCCGGCGGGATCGACAAAGAGTTCAATGAGGTTCTTGTGGAGCAGGTCGTATTTCTCATGGCCCGTCAGACGGGCGGCCTGTTCATTGGCAAAGACAATATCGCCGTTATCGGCAAGAACAAAAATTGACTCACAGGCGTTCTCCACCAGCGTCCGGTAGCGCTCCTCGGAGGCACGGAACTCCTCGGTCTTCTCGGTGATCCACTGTTCAAGCTCCACGTTCATCTTGCGGAGTTCCGCCTGGAGCTGTTCGTTCTGAATGGTCGTGGAAATGATGCCCGACAGCGTGGTGAAAAAATTGATCTCTTCGTCCGTAAAGTTCTTTGCTTTTCGATACAGGAGTTCGATCACTCCCATGAGCGCGCCGCTGGAATAAACGTAGAGCGGCAGACAATACACGGCCGTGTAGTCCGCCAGCCCGAGATCGGGCCGGTCCCGGAACCGTGAGTCTCCCTGAAGTTTCTTGAGCAGCACCGGTTCCAGTCTTCTCCCGACCCACCCCTCGATCCCCTCGCCGAGGGGGACGCGGACGCTCCCGTCCGCCTTTCGCTGCCCGTCATTGGCCGCCGCAAGCATCAGCTCGTCGTTCTTCCGGTCGTAGAGAAAGATCAGACAGAGATCGGCTTCCATGACGCGCGCCGTTATGTCGGCGACATCCCTCAGCCGGTCGTTGAAGAGGCGTGGAGAGTTTGCCGCGTAGTTGACATCATAGATACCGAGGAACTTTATGAACAGATCGTCTTTGGTGTCGAGGAGCTCTTCCCGCTTGAGGTGAAGCTCGAGATTAGCGTCTTCGAGGCTTCGATAGTACGGGAAGATCGTCCTCTTATACAAAAGGTACGCCAGAAACGGCATGCCGGAGAGGAGGGCAAGAGAAAGGAGAGAACCGAGACGGTCGCCCCGGGAAAGGCAGTAACCGGCGGCAACGCCCGTCAGGACCGCAGCTGCCAGCACGAAGGCAATGAGGGCGATGAGCGCTCCTTTTCCGGTGACGGCCTCGCGGCCGTGCGTCAAACCGATGTTCGGCATCAACTGGTACCTCCGTTAATTCAATCCGGCATGCAGGGGCTCACGCCTGTCACTGCCGTATAAGGCGCACAAGGTCGTCCGCCGCCTGGTCCACGTGGGCGGGGATGTCAACGGCTATTCCCTCTTTCCTGAGCTTGAGAAAGAGCTCGGTCAGGACCGGCGGGTCGATGTTCGACGTCCTGAGGGCTTCAATCTGCATAAAGATGTCCGACGGCGTTCCGGCGGTAATAACGCCCCGGCCCTTGGCCAGCACGTATGCCTGGTCCGCGAAACTCCTCACGAGGTTGACGTCGTGGGTGGACATGATGATCGTCATCCCTTCCCGGTTCCTCCTGTTCAAGATCTCCACGAGCTCGGTGCGGGAACGGGTGTCAAGCCCCTCGAAGGGCTCGTCGAGGACGAGCAGTTCGGGACGCATCACGAGCGCGCCGGCCAGGGCCACCTTCCGCTTCTCTCCTCCCGACAGGTAGTGGCAGATTCTGTCCCGGAGGTGCGCGATCCCCAGTTCCGCCATGACCTCCTCCACCATCCGGCCGGTCTTCTCCTTCGCGTAGCCGTAATTGCGCGGAGAAAAGGATATGTCTTCCCACACCGTGGGCGAGAGGATCTGCTCCTCGACGTTCTGAAGGAGCACGCCGATCCGCTCCCGCAGGGCTTTATATTCCGAAGCCGGGTTTACGCCGAACACCGACACCTTTCCCTCGTCGGGCTTGAGAAGACCGAGGATATGATAGAGGAGCGTGGTCTTGCCTGACCCGTTGCCGCCGAGGACGACCACTCGTTCACCGCGGTTCACCAGAAAATCGAGGCCGCAAATATGGATCTCCGTGGTGTCCGGATAAATATGTTTCAGGCAGCTGACGGCGACGATGGTCTCCATAGGCTTCAGGGCTTCCACGCCAGTGCGAGCGCAAACACCGCGGCGCCCAGTGCGAGGGGGAGCCAGTCCTCTCTGCGGGGCCTGTCCGCCCCGGGCTCCGCCATGCTGCCGTTGTACCCTCGCACCGTCATGACGGCATAGAGACGGGATGACCGCTCGACGGCCCTCACCAGCAGCATGCCGATGCCCCTTGATATATTCGAACCGTTCTTGTACAGGCTCCCCGGCGAAAAACCCCCGCGAAGCCGTATGGCCGCGCCGAAATTGTGCATCATGTCGAGCAGGATGAAAAACGTTCTGTAGGTCATGAACAGTCCCGCCGCAAGCACCTCGGGGAGGACCGAGCTGAGCAGCGCGAACACCCTCGGGTACGGCGTGCTCACGATAAGCGTCAGCATGGCCAGCGCGGCGGTCAACGCCTTGAGGAGCAGGACCGCAAACACCGCGGTCCCACCCTTCAAGCTTATCCCATAAAGGAGCGGAAAGACCGCGGCATAGAGCGAGAGCGCCAGCATCCGCAGCCAGGGGAGCCCCGCCGCCACTGCCGCAAGGATCATGACGACGTATCCCGCGGCGAGGGGGTACGGAGATTTTGCAACGATCGCCGATAGAATTGCGAGCATGAGAAACACAACCTTCGACAGAACCGATGCCCGATGAAGAGGCCCGGAACCGCTCGCCGCCCAGTAGTCTATCCTCGCAACATCGATCACCGCTTTTCACCCGTCTTTGGCACGGAACCACCGGCGCCGTGGAGCGCGTGGCGGAGGAGATCAGGCTTAACCTGAGCGATGAATTTCACGACGGCGCCGGTGATGGCGGCCTCGATGAGCCAGCCCAACGCGCCCAGCGAGAGCACCATGACCGCGAAGGTCGAAACGGAGACCCGCGCTTCGACGGATTGGCCGTGGTCCTCGTGATGATAAAAGAAATGTCCGGGCTCAAGGTTGGTTGCCGCAACGATCCCGATCAGGAGAACCGTGGTGATGAACAGCGTGAGCACCGTAGCCATGGCAGCCCGCCAGAAGAGGGGACGGATTTTTTTAAAGAGGAAAAACAGCGAGTGACCCAGGACCGCCTCCGATCCGAGGAGGATGGTGTTAAGACCGACCACGGTGATGCCGCCGTGCCCCATCAGGGCGAGCATAACGTTCGCGATAAACGCCGCCGCAAATCCGAGCGCGGGACCCAGGAGAATGCCCGTGGTGACGGAGAGGTTTATGTGGTAAGCCGGCGGGAGAATGGGTATGCTCATGGCCACGAGCATGACGGCGGCCAGGGCGCCGAGCAAAGGGATCTTCTTTTTTCTGTCCATGGCCCTGACCCGGTAAAGGCTCAGCCCGAGGCTAAGGGCCATGACGATAAAGCCCGTCACCCAGAGCCAGACCGGCAGGACGCCGTCGGGAATGTGCATGTGCGTCATTTTTTACCCTTGTTTACTGTGCTGACTGGAATTACTTCAGTGGGATCAACTGCTCCATCGTCGAACACGTAACTTCGCCCTGCCGTCGGTAGAGGCATCTTCATTCCGCAATCCGCCTGCGCCCAGCGCTTACGAGTGCCCCGCGCGAGTGCAGGGTGAAATCCTCATTCCGCAATTGCCCTACCCCCCGTCTCCGTCTTTCTTCACCGTCTTGATGAAAACCACCTTCCCGTTGCCGCTCACAAAGATGTTCAACAGCCAGCTGATCACGCTGATGAGAAGTGCGGCGAAAAATGCCGCGCCGAAGGTCTCGACGATGAAGCCGGGAACCAGGGCGGCGACGATCTGAAGCATGGCCGCATTGATCACGAGGGTAAAGAGCCCGAGGGTCAGGAGGTTGATGGGAAGGGTGAAGAGGAGCGCCACCGGCCTGATCACCGCGTTGACGATGCCGAGGATGCCTGCCGCGAGAATGCCGGCGCTCACACTCTGGATCAGGACCCCGTTGATGAAGATTCCCGCCGCCACCAGCGCCACCAGATTAATGGACCACCGCAAAAGAAAACCGAGCATACAACCCTCCACAACGAAAAAAGTTTATCACACTTCGCACCCATTTGCAACCACGGAGTGCGCTCTTCAGCACAAGAAACCATTTGACTTTACACCGCCTATGTGCTAAAAATTCAAGGACTTATTCACGATGAGGGGCAACGCACAGAAAGGAACCGCACGACCGATGGGGATCGCAAAAAGAGCTCAGGCAATAAAACCGTCGCCGACGCTGGCAACGGCGGCAAAGGCCAAGGCAATGAAGGCGCAGGGAATCGATGTGGTGGACTTCGGCGTAGGGGAGCCTGATTTCGATACGCCGGAAAACGTGAAGCAGGCGGGCATCAGGGCGATCCAGTCGGGATTCACGAAATACACGCCCGCAGGCGGCACCGACGAGCTCAAAGAGGCGGTCATCGAGAAGTTCAAGAAGGACAACGGCCTCCTGTACGAGAAATCCCAGGTCCTCATCTCCTGCGGCGCGAAGCACAGTCTCTATAATATCGCCGAAGCCCTCTTCGACCCCGGAGACGAGGTCATCATCCCCTCCCCCTACTGGGTATCGTACCCTGATCAGGCGCTTCTGAACGACGCAATGCCGGTCATCGTTGAAACCACTCCCGAGGAAGGCTTCAAGCTGTCGGCAAAAAATCTGGCACAGGCCATCACGAAGAAGACCAAGGCGCTCATCCTGAACAGCCCCTCGAACCCCACGGGACAGGCCTATGATAGGAATACGCTGGAAGAGATCGCGGCGCTCGCCGTCCAGCACGGTATCTATGTCGTTTCCGATGAAATTTACGAAAAGCTCATTTACGACGGCTTCAGCCATGTCAGCATCGCCTCCCTGGGGCAGAAGATCAAGGACCTCACCCTCGTGGTGAACGGCGTGTCCAAGTCCCATTCCATGACGGGTTGGCGCATCGGCTATGCCGCCGGGCCAAAGGACGTGATCACGGCCATGGCCAATATACAGAGCCAGAGCACCTCGAATCCGGCATCCATTTCTCAAAAGGCCGCGGTGGAAGCGCTCCGGGGGCCCCAGGACTTTGTCAGGACCATGAATGTTGAGTTCGACAAGCGAAGGAAGTACATGGTCGAACGGCTCAACACGATACCAGGCGTCACCTGTCTCATGCCCGTAGGAGCTTTCTACGCGTTCCCCCGCGTCTCCGCGCTGTACGGCAGGGAGACTGCCGCCGGAAAGGCCGTCAGGAACTCTTCCGAGCTCGCGGCCTATCTGCTCGAGGATGCCAGGGTGGCGCTCGTGTCGGGCGACGCCTTCGGGGCCGACGCCTATATCCGGCTTTCCTATGCAACGTCCATGGAGAGCATCAAAAAGGGACTGGACAGGATCGAGGAAGCGGTGAAGAACCTGAAGAAACTGTAAGGAGGGCCGCATGAAGAGCGTTACGTACACCCTTCTCATCCTGCTCCTTGCCGGGATCGGAGGAGGCTCCTACTTCTACCTCACCGTGTACCAACCCATGGCTCTGGACTATGCCCGGATGAAGATCGGAATGCCGGAATTCGACAAGGCAAAAACTGAGCTGAAAAAATATAAAGACCGGGAAGCATGGATCAGACCGGCAATGGAATCGGTCAAAACGGGCCTGCTGGAGGAAACCGGGTCAGGAAAGGCCGAAATTGCCGCCGCAGACGGTACGCTGGTCATCAACATCGCGGAAGCCGCGCTCTATACGCCCGGCTCCGTGACCTTTACGAAGGAGAGCGTGCCCACCCTCGAAAAACTTACGTCGCTGCTCGGGAACCTGAAGGACTTGAAGGACAAGGAGATATTCATCGGAAACGCCACCGTGCCTTCCGCCGCGCAGGGCACGGCCAGGCAAAGAGTGCCGGCAAAGGATGCGCTGGACCTTGCGGCGGACCGGTCCGTCGCCCTGGTGAAATATCTTGAGCGAAAAGGGGTGGCAAAGGAGTCGCTGATCGCCGTTGCCTACCCTGCCAAGCAGCCTGACCGGGGATTCAAGATCAAGGATCGGAAGGCCGTCATCATTATCCGCTCCCCTGAGACGCCTGTTCAGGAAGCGGCCGCGGCCAAACCCGAGGCCCCGGCAGCGGCACAGCCTAAACCGGCGCCGAAACCGTCGGGAACGGAGGCTGCGCCTGCACGACCCTCGCCGCCGGAACAGCCGAAGCCGATCCCGATTATGCCGGCAAAACCGAAAATGCCGTAACGGAAGCGCAGAGGGCAACGAGCTCCATGCCATGCCCGATGCTCTAAGCTCTGTGCGCCATGCGAAGTTGATAACCCGGGGTATCCATGACCGAAGAACAATTACGAGCGCGGATCGCTGAACTTGAACAGGAGCTTGAGCAAAGCGAGGCTCAGGCGAAGACCCTGGGGGAGCTTCTCGAAAAGAAGCTAAGCGAAATCTACGCCCACTATCACATCTCGCGCACCATCGCATCGCTCCTCGATATCCAGGAAATGCTCAGGCAGGTCACGGGCATCATCAAGCGCGCCATCCCCTTCGATCGCATATCCCTTTACCTGCTCGATGAGAACAGGGAAAAACTGAACCTCTATTTTTTCAGCGGCCTCGACGTCAAGCAGAAAATAAACCTGGATATAGGACAAGGGACTCCGGGGAGGATCGTCGAGAGCGGTGAGCATGCCCAGATTCACGACCTTGCCGTTTTCTACGAAACATTCAATGATTTCGTCCATTTTCCCGATGAGGAAAAACGGGATGGCTCGTATATCGGCATCGCGCTCAAGGTCCACAACGCAACCATCGGCGTCATCGGCATGGACAGCGCGAAAAGGTACGGCCTCGGTGTGGATGATATGGATTTCATGGCGGTCCTGTCCCACCAGATTGCAGCGGGCATCGACCGCGCACGGCTGTTCGAAAAGATCCAGCAGCTTTCCCAGCAGGACGGCCTCACCGGCCTCTACAATCACCGGATGTTCCAGTCACGGCTCCGCCAGGAGATGAGCAGGAGGAACCGGACGCAAAAACCGCTCTCCCTCATCATGCTCGACATCGACCACTTCAAGCAGTTCAACGACAACTACGGCCATCAGGCGGGAGACACGGTCCTCAAAGAACTGTCGCTCATCATCACGAGCCAGAGCAGGTGCGCTTCCATTGATGTCTGCTGCCGCTACGGCGGCGAGGAATTCGCCGTCATCATGCCCGAGCTGGAGCTGCATAACGCCGTCAAGGTGGCGGAACGGATCAGGAGGGTCGTTGAAAGCAATGAGTTCAGCATCAGTGAGAACAACGCCGCCGCCAAGGTCACCATCAGCCTCGGCGTTTCCGGCATCACGGGCGCCGACGATATAGGCCCCGAGGAGCTGGTGAAAAAGGCGGACGACGCGCTCTATCTTTCGAAAAAGAACGGCAG
>CAKKPG010000023.1 GCA_919901555.1 Nitrospiria bacterium
CCCGTAGTCAAGATAGCGATCGGGACGTAATTGCCGGCGCGTTTTATCCAGAAATTCCTCGGCCGCGTTAAGATCGCCGGCTGTGAGGGCCGCATAAACGCCTTGGGCATAAATTGAAACTCCGAAAACTTTCATGCCCGTTTCCTCGGTGAGCTGCAGTATTTCCCGAAGGGTGCGCATGGCCCCCTCGCCGTCGCCCTTGTAAATCCATTGCGGATTTATAGCTATGGCCGTTGCGGACAGCAGCACCACGGGATTAATACGGTACGAACGCATGATGTTCGTCAAATCGTCCAAAAGGCGCAGGCACCGCGGAACATCGCCGAGCCATAAGATAAAATGCATCATTCGCGCAAGAAGAAATACTTTCTGATCGATGTCGGTCAAGGAATCGAGGAGTTTTCCCGCCTGTTTCATCCATCGGCGCGCACCGGGATGGTGCGGCTGGCGGTACGTGAATGCCATAATTGCGCACCCCGTGACCCGGACAAGAATGTCCTGTGCCCGCGGGAGCCGGGGTTCGATGGTTTTTCTCAGTTCCGCGATCCATTGGTCCAGGGGGGAAAAATCGCCCCACTCATAATAAACGCCGTCGATCACGCCGCACCACGAAAGGCAGAGCCCGACGCTGTCCTCTCCCGCCTTGAACAACGCAAAAGCCTTCTCAAAGGCGCTGCGCGCTGTCGCCGGCTCGAACGGCAGGCGGCACATGCCCTTCCAGTATAGGAGCCACGGCGTCGTTTCCCGCATATCGGCAGGCAAGCGCTCCAGCCACTGCTCCAGCGTACGGTACCGTCCCTGGCCCGCAAGGACCGGCGCGTGGCGCAGGACCATGCGGGAGAGCCCCTGTACATCTCCCGCGGCATGGAACAGCTCGACCGCGTCCTCGATCTGGCCTGCCTGCTCCAGGAGAGCGGCGGCCTCTGTCTGGAGGCGCGCCCGCTCCTCGGGCGTGAATGCGGCCTGGGCGCGGGATTGCAAAAATTCCCTGAACAGCGGATGATACTGATAACTCAGTTCCGGTCCCAGGCGCTTCTCGGTGAAGTAGTTCCTTCGGTTCAGCTCGGAAAGTATCCGCCCAGCGTCCTTGTTCCCGGAAAGCCGTTCGGCGACGGACGGCGTTATTCTGGGCAAGATCGCGGTCTTGAGCAGAAAATCTTTTGTCGCCTCATTCGCTCTCTTGTCGAACAGCTCGTTCGCAAAGTAATCGAACACCTGCTCCGATCCGGCGGCGTTCAGCGACTGCGGATCAACGGCTTCCCGCTTGATGAGCTTTGCAAGCAGGATAAGGCCCGCGGCCCACCCGCCGGTTTTCTCATGAACCAAGGGAATCGCTTCCCGGCCCCGTTCCTCGCCGAGGTGCAGCAGCGCGATTGCCCGGGACTCGTCGGCGGTCAACCGCAGTTCCTCCCACCCGACCATCTGCATCCTGTTTCCCGCCAGCATGCCGATGAAGGCCTGCGGAGGCTCCGCCCGGCTGATCACCATGACGGTGATCCCCTCGGGAATGATCGACAGGCCGGTCTGGATCACGTCGTGGAGCGGAGACTGTTCCGGCGCCTCGTGGTAATTGTCGAACACGAGAACAAATCCCCCCCTCTCCCCCCCTTTGTCAAAGGGAAGCGAGAGAGGATTCAGCCTGCTGTAGAGGTTCTCGAAGAAGCGCCGGGTGAAGGTGGGAATGCCGAGGAGGTACTCGGGAGTAAGAAGCGGGAGGGGACGTTTGATGCGCGGCGCGGCTTTCTTTGTCGCCAGGCCCAGGTAGTAGAAGAACGTCGCGATGTCCGAGTCGCCCTCGTCCACCTGATACCACAGGCAGGGGAGCTTCCGGCTGTCGAGATAACTGCCGACAAGCGTTGTCTTGCCCGCCCCGGCGGGACCGGAAATCCAGACAACCGGCTTGTCGCGGCCCTGGTCGAGGAGCTTGAAAAGCCGCTTCCGCTCGTATACCCCGGCAATCCTGGGACGGGCTATCTTCGCTATTGATAGTTGTCTCTGTCTCATGATCCGGCCGTTGATTCCGCCTAAAGTATAGCAATATTTTCAGACGGATTCTATCTGATTTTAGCGGATTGCCGGCGGGCGGGAAGCAAAAAGAGGGACAGGTGGGGAAAGGACGTCCGCGCGGCGGGACCCGTGGTTTCATAAGGCCTGGCCTTTCTTTAATTCTGACGCCACTTATGCCTCAGTTGACAGTAATAGGCGCATCGAGCACTTTTAGCGGTGTTTCTGTTTTTCCGCGGAAGCCGCGCGGCCCCCAACCTTTTTCGCGATATATGAAAATCTTTACCGAGTCCTCCGATTCCTTGCCGGACGAATCTCTGACTTTAAGTGTTATGGAAGCTGCCGCCCCATGTATGTTCGATGAATAGGCCCACCAACCTTCCATTGTGTCGCCCGATGATACCAGCCGGTTACAATCAGGGCCACTGATAAAGCGTCAATCGTATAAACGCCCGCTGAATCCGCTGTAACGATGTACAGGGTCCCCGATGCGACCCGCATCTCGCCGCCGTGGATGCAGGCATCATAGCCCGGGCCGTCCACGCCCGGGTCGCAGGCCGTGTCCGAGGCGCTGTATCGGTCTTCGCCGTCGTTCTTTACATAGTTGTTCCAATCCACGCCGCCGGTCGGATAGAGGGCGTTCACCCCGCTGATGCCTGCTCGCGCAGGCAGCCTATTTCTTGAGCAGCGCCGTTTTCAGGGCGTCGAACGCGGCCTCCGGCCTGATCTGGTCCATGCAGTGACGCTCTCCCAGGGGGCAGGCGGAATTGTACAATGTTCCGCCTTGGTTTTTGCGCGAGCTGATGCACCCTTCGGTCTCGTCGCACCGGGGCTTCATCTGTATATGAAACTGCCCGGCATACCCGTAGACCTCGTGCTGCGTCGGCCCCCAGAGCGCCACGCACCGGGCGCCTGCCAGATGTGCCGCATGCATGATAAAATTGTCCGACGTGATGACAGCATCGAATCTCCCGAGCAATGCGATCAACTGCCGCGGCGTGGTGAGGCCGCGGAGCGAATAGGCGTTCCTGATGTGCTTTTCCTGCAGGCGCCCCGCCTGAAAAATCGTCATGCCCTGAGCATACAAATGCTCGACGACCCGGTTCCAGATCGCCGGATGCATGACCTTCCTCGGAGAGTCGGAGAACGGCGCGATCAGGATATTCCGGTTCCCCCAGGGAATAAGATCCTCGAGCGAAGCGCCGTTACCGCCCGGAAGTTCCGGTATATAGAGCCGCTCATCCACCGGCGTTGACAGCCCGAATATGCGGGCAAGCACCTGGAACGCGCGCTGGTTATCCGACCCGAGCTTCTCCCTGGACCAGTAATCGACGCCGATGATCTCGGCGCCCTTGGGCGGATAGCCGACCCCGGCGATCGCGGGATGCCCCTTCAGAATACTGAGGTAATTCGTGCGCCTGATAAGATTGAACCGCCTCGCCGGCTCGTGCTCGAGAACGAGCTTCAGAACGCCGGAGAGCATCAGCATGTCTCCGAAGCCTCCGATCGGATTGATCCAGGGATAGTCTTGTTCCGCCCTCTGCTCAGACCCTTGGTTCATAGCGAACTCCTGTTATCGGTTCGAAGTATTTTTCAATGAAGCCCCGCCGCGCGTCGCACCATTCGCTCTTGTGAAGAAAGCTTTTATGCTGCGCATAGGCGTCCAGCGGACACCCGCCGTGGCAGAGGCTCCAAAAGCGGCACCCTTCGCAGTCGCCCTGCGGCAAACGCTCCACCCGATCCTGCAATTGAGCCCGCTGCCCGTCGTGCAGAATTTCCTCGAACGACCGCGCCTCCACATTTCCATACTGCAAGAGGCCCCAGTCCGCGGACCGGCCGCACTGCGACGTTTCGCCGTCGGGCGCCACGTTGATATGTTGATACGTGCATCGTCCCGAATCCGCGCAGCCCAGGCTGGTTCTGCCCTCAATAATATTCTCAACCAGCGACCTGAAGGGCTGGACATGCGGAAAGCGATGGCGGTATTTCCACCACAGCGGAAAGATAGCTCCGAGAAACTCGGTGTATTCGTCCGCGGTTATCGCGACGTCCCTGCGGTCCTGATCGTAAATGAGCACGGGATTAAGATTGAACCCCCCCTTCAGCTGCAGGTTCGTCAGGTACGTGAAGATGCTTTCCGGGCGGGACAGGGACTTTTTCGTCACGACATAGATCATTCCCCAGCCGAACCCGTGCTTTTCGAGTATGTTCAGGCTCTTCAGAAATTTCGTATTATACGCAACCGAGTCAATTTCCTTTCCGGGACCGCGCATATGAGGCTCCGGATCAAAGCTGGTCCCGACCGCTGTTATTCCGAGTCTGGTCAGGACGGGCACGAACGCTTCGTCAAAGCATGTTAAATTCGTCTGGAGGGAGTGCTGGATGCGGCTCTGCGTCTGTTCGCAGTGTTTTTGCTGAAAAGCCGCGGCCGCTTCAAAATAGTCCGGCCCGAGCAGCAGCGGTTCTCCTCCGTGCCAGAGCAGATTGATCCGCTCCTCCGGATGGGCCAGCAGAAATTCATTGATCCGGCGAAAGACGGTCTCGAGCACGCGGGGCGACATGGATGCGCCGGTATTCGCCTTGCGCACGACGTCGCAATAGTAGCAGTTTGAATTGCACTTTTCCGTCGCTTTCAAGATCACGGTTGCCATAGTTCCGTCTTCCTTTCCCGGAGGCTGCGAAAGCGCTCGATCGAATCCATTACTTCCGAGAAGAAACGCGCACAGCCGTTCGCGCCGTTTCGAGTATGCGCAAAGGTTCCGAGGCACACCCGCCAGCCTTGACAATAAGCGCACCCGTCGTTCATCAGAAAAAACTTCTCGCGACGTTCATGCTTCTTCCTCTCCGCGGCCTCGGACAGCAGGCTGTCCGCCTCGTCGATCGATTCGGCAAAAAACAACCCCTTCGCCATCTCCCGCCGGCCGAGCGCAATACGGCCGTCGCTGTTCACGTGCGGATATTTGGCGGGCTCATCAAAATACACTGCGCCGAAATCAGTTTCCTGGTGCTGGTCGTACTGTGATATAAGGAACTGGAACGGCTCGATCGGGGCGTGAGGCCTCAAGCCGAACAGCGCATAGGCCAGGAGATCGCCCGCCTGATCCCAATCGGGTTTCGCGTCGCCGAAGTCCACGGCCGTTGAAACGCCCAGCGAAGAAAGAATGCGGATGCCCGCGGAGCCGGCCGGCGCGGAGAGCGGAAGATAAATCCTGATATTGAGCTGCTTCAACAGGGCGAGCTGCCTCACTACCTCGCGAAAACGGCCCAGCTCCGAAACGTGGAGCGCGAGCGGGGCCCCGCGCCATTCCTCACTCACGGTGAGGGAGGTCAGCGGCAGCCTTGTGCGAACGTCCAGGCAGTGCACGCGAATGGAATGCAGCCGGGCCTTCTCCAGCACGCGAGGAATATCGCGCACGTCGTCGATCGTGATGACCAGCGTTCTTCCGCTGAGCCGGGCGAGCAGCTCTTCCTGGAACGGACAGACAAGAACGGGCGCGGTCATACGTATACCTCCCGGAACCGGACGGGGGCTTCATCCTGGAATCGGGAAAGGCTGTGGGCAACGCACCCTCCCCGGCAATGCTGATCCTCGCGCATTACGCACGCATCACATTCCTCGAAAATTCCACCGGCCTCCGTGCGGACAATTGCATGAAACCGCTGATAGAACTCATGGATCTCCTGAAGTGAATTGAAATCAAACACGGATTTTTTCTGAAAGCTCGAAAGAGGAAAGCAGGACCAAACGGACAGATCCGGGCCGATATCAATCACCGGGCCGCACCCGAAATCATACTTTCCGCCCGTGTGGCGATAGAGCCATGCAAGTTGCTCGTCGCTGAACCGGCACAGGGGAAAGCCGCAATCGAGCCCCGGCTTGATGCGCAGCCGCTCGAACAACGGCGCATAGGTAAAGAGGCGCGCAATGATCGTGTCCATATCAGCAAGAGATATAAACCGGTTCTTCTTCCCCGGAATGGGATGGGTAAGGCCTATCCTGATCGTTCGTTTCAGCCCATATTCGTTTATGGAGCGAAACAAAAAATCAAGCTCGAAGTCGGTTCTGTAGATATTGAATCCCGGCACGACGCGGTCGCCGAAAACCCCGAGAAAGCGCTTGGCGCTCTCCACTTCCGCGAGCGAGGTAGGTGTTTTTTGCGGGTCATTCAGGTTGCAGATAAAGGACAGTTGTTCGGGATGGGCCGCGCTGAAGACCATTGCGGATTCTTCCAGCACGCGATCGGCCATGATGCCGCTGGTGAAGACTTTCACCTCGAACTTCCGCTCCAGAAGGTACGCGACCATGTCGGTAAAGTCGGGATGCAGGGTCGGCTCTCCCCCGAGAATGGAGAACCTCCGCTCCCCCGACGCCTCGAGGAAATCGGCGAGATAGATCAGGTTTTCCCAGGTCAGAACATCTTTCGGAGATGACTCCGACATATGTTTTTCCGCGAAACAGTAGGGGCAGGAACGAACACACCGCTGCGTGAAAAGAACGTTCGCCATAATTAAATCTCCCTTTAAAAGCAAGTGGCAAGACCTGAGCAGGCGCCCGTTTTTAGCGCCACGCGCACTTACAAAAAACACGCCCGCGTATTCCCTGAGCCAATGCCATGGTGTCCATCCTGTTGTAAAGCCGTATCCCCCAATACGACGACTTCGCCCTCCCGTTGGCCGTCCAACTGCCGACCGGGAAGCAAAGGGTGCGGCAATATGCGGGCGCCCGATGCAGGCATGATGGAGCCCGTACCCTCCTGATACGCGGCATCCAAGCTTGCGAAGCGCATGAATCAGGAGTATCGTGTGCTGCAATAGTAGCTATAGTAGGGATATTGGTAACCGCTTCCGTATCCGCTGTAATAGCCGCTGCAGTACTGGCTGCCATAGCCGCTTGAGTACGAGCTGCTGTACGCGCTGTAATAGCCGCCGCTGCTGTACGCACTCGAGTAGCCGCTGCTATAGGCGCCTCCATCATCACCGCCGCCGCCGCACCCCGAGAGGGAAAACACCGCCGGGAGTGATGCCGCCAACCCCAGAGCGGCCATTCTGATCAGCGCCTCACGTCGCGTAGTGGGTTTTTCCAACTCTGATGCGTTCTGCTGTCCTTGTTTTTCGATGTCGCGATTTTCTCTTTCATCCTTCTTCGTCAATATCCTCACCTCCTTTCTTTTTTGGAATCGACACGGACCCCCGAATCACAACGACGAAGGCCCGAGAACGAGGGGCGGGACTCCTGACGCTGTCCGCAAGGGGCTCAACAAGCCCCGTCATCACGGACCGTGCAATTCGCTTCCCTTTTCCTCCTTTCCCTTTAATAAAGGCGGGACCGCATGATACCCCGGGCGGCGCCGGGCCTTTGCCTCCTGACCAGAAAAATTCCCGTTACACCGGCGAATACCAGCATCAGGACAAGCCCTGCCGCAACAGGATGCTTCACCGCGTACACCACCGGCGTCAAAACCGTGCGTGTCGCGAAACGCAGCGATTCGTGTTGCGCGATGAAGTCGGCCATCGGGGGAGAATACCGGTAGTACGCCCGCACAAAGGCCCGGCCCCATGCGTTCGTCAGGAGCTGGCTGTCCCGGAACTCGCGGAGCGCCTTCACCTCATCGGCAAGGTGGCTGCCGTACGCGGCCGTGGCAATGAAGCAGGCTTTGTTGTTATCCGAAGGGCAGGGATTGCCGATGCGGGAGAGACCGATGTCCGGCACGCCTGTTTCCAGCGTTCCATACGCCGCCAGAAAGTTTCCACAATTACCGTTACCCGCCACTGAGGGATAACCCTGGCCATTCACTGCATTGGAGATGATGAAGTTCTCATTCGAGGCGGTATTATTCAGCGTTCCATCGGCATTCACAAGCTGGCCGTAGATGTCTGTGCCTGTTGTTGCCGAATTGCGATCGTCCCACCACGCCACCAGAAACCTCTGATTCGCGCTGTCATAGCCTACAGAAGGACTATATTGCCCGTTAGCAGCATTGGATATGGCGAAATTGGCATTGGAAGTGGTATTAAACAGAGACCCGTCTGAGTTTACAAGCTGGGCATAGATATCATAGCTCGCACCGCTGCGCATATCATACCACGCCACCAGAAACCGCCCATTTGCGCCGTCATAGCCTACCGAAGGAAAATATTGCACGCTAACTGCATTGGATATGGCGAAATTGCCTCCGCCAAGCGTCCCGTCCGCATTTACGAGCTGACCGTAGATGTCTGGGCCTGTTGTTGCCGAATTGCGATCGTCCCACCACGCCACCAGAAACCTCTGGTTTACACTGTCGTAGGCTGCCGAGGGACTATCTTGATTGTTGCCCGCGTTGGAAACGACAAAGTTGACATTGGAAGCGGTACTATAAAGCGTCCCGTCCGCATTCACGAGTTGGCCGTAGATATGATAGGCTCCACTGCGCCGGTCATTCCATGCTACGAGAAACCGCTGGTTCACGCCGTCATAGGCCACGGAAGGATTCAACTTTGCGCTCGCAACATCCGATACAACGAAGTTACCCCCCTGGAGCGTTCCGTCTGCATTCACGACCTGGCCGTAGATGTCGCCATTACTGTTGACCCTGTAATCCGTCCACGTAACAAAAAAACGCTGATTCATGCCGTCATATGCGATTGCCGGACTCACGCCCAGGTAATTGCCTCCGCTGTAGGCAAGAGCGATCTCAAATTCGTTGCCGAATGGTGCGCCGTCGTGATTCAGCAGT
This sequence comes from Nitrospiria bacterium, assembly GCA_919901555.1. GTDB lineage: Bacteria > Nitrospirota > UBA9217 > UBA9217 > UBA9217 > CAKKPG01. Next base: position 8,721 of record CAKKPG010000023.1, read on the forward strand.
TGGCCGTAAAGATACACGTTTGCCCCTGTTGACCTGGCAAACGCAACGAGATGGCGATTAGCAGAGGAATCATAGCCAATCGCAGGCTCTGAGTCTCCCGCTGCCGGCGCCGCCGTGCCGTAGGCTGCAAAGGCCAGTTGCAGTTCATGCTTTTCGTCTTTGCTGCCGAGATCCCGCAACGGTATCGAGAAGTCATAGACCTTGTGCTGATAGGGAACTTTATCGGTATAGGTAAAAGACGGTCTACCCCATCTGTTCTCCAGGGCCGACGCCTTGAATTCCTTCAGCCCTGCCCCGGTCTTCACATAGACCTTGGCATAGTCCTTGTTCCCGTCCATGGTGTTGTCCGGCGTAAAGTCTATTTTCACATACAGGTTCTTGTCGTCGTTCCAGACCCACCCGTAGGTGAAGCCCGAGGGATGGCCGGAGCCGGTGCGGGAGAACTCATTGAACAGCGGCGTTTTCATGCTGCCTGAGCCGAGGCCGTAGGTGTAGAACCGGGCCTGTTCAGTCATCGGCCGGTAGAGATTCTCTGCCGGAAAGTGAAAAGGCGTCGTGCTGATCTTCGTGCCCTCGACGCGGGCCGTGAGACTCAGGGTCTTCGCCTTCCCCGTTGCAGGAAACACGAGGTCAATGCTCTTCGCGTATGCGTCTACGACGTCGAAATCCTTCTTTCCGAGCTTTTTGACCCCCTGTTGAATTCCCGCGACCTCCTGAGGCGCCGCGCCGTTTAGAATTACGGAGTCAATATGCGCCGCGCCGCCGCCTTTCTGCATCAACCGTATCGTTATCTTCTTATCTTTACCGCTCTCGAACGCCGAACTCCGAACCCCGAACTCGTTTGTAATATCCAGCGTCCTCTCCCGGAAAAACCGGTCAAAGGACAGGCTCCCCGCCTGTTGCCAGGCGTCGCCTTGAAAGACGAAGACGACATACTCCCCGTTCGGCTGTTTCTTTTCCATGGAGTTGAGACCGAGGTGGTTTACGGACACCTCCGGCTTTGCCGTCGCAACTGTTGACAGCAAAAATACCGCCTGCAGTACGGTCAGAGCTAAAAACATGATCTTCTTCATGGCTGCATCCCCTTGTGGGCCAAAATTGCCGATGTATGATCTGGTCCGCAGTCAATCCTTTTCCTGCGATGCCGTTTATTTCGCTCTCGCAGCGCCTGTCGGGCGCGATGCACGGATGATGTCTCCTTCGAGACTCACCTCCACGCACCCCGGGTAGAGCGGCAACGCCTGGATGAACGGCATGATGTTAAGACACGTACAGCCGGATTTCTCGGTCGACACCTGAAGATTCACCACCGCATCCCCTTTGACTTCACCAACCTGCCGGTTGAGCTCCTCTGAAAAATCAAAGGGACCCATCTGGGCAAAGCTGTAAGCAATCGCGTACCCCGTCCTCTTTGCCGTAAAGCGTCCCACGGGAAACTGCTCCTGGGCGCCGAGGGGCCTGCCGTCCCTGCCGAGGACGGTCTTTGACATCGAAACCGGGACCTTTGCCGTGTCGAAACGGATCTGCGGCCGCGCGCCCGCGCAACCGGCAGCGCCTGCGATCACCACGAACAGTACGAGCATAAGCATCCCTTCGCGACTTTTCATTTGCCCCTCCACTCAATGGCCTTTGGATCAAAGGTCCTGCCTTTTACCCCCACCCACTCCGTAATGATCGCAACGAGCGAGGCGTGCGCCCAGTTCCCTGCCCTGAGCTCGTCAACCACGACCACCAGGTCCGGCCTCCCCGACGTCGCCAGGCTGATCTGGTATGCAACGTTGTCGTACGTATTGCGCGTGCTTCTTGTTTCCGTGACAACGTAATTACCCTCCACCCGCTGGCTCTGGGACCCCGTGGCCACCATGCTCGACTCGCCGTTGAACCGGCTGTATTCCGGGAGTTTGAACGTCGGCGGGGTCTTGTCGCCTATCCGCATGATAGGGCTGACCATGATCGGATTGGGAAAGTGGCGAAGGTCAACCGTGATCGACTTGCCCGCGCAGCCTGCCGCGCCGAGAAAGAGCGCCAGGGCCGCTGCCTTGCAAAACCATCGTTTCATATTCTCCTCCTTGTTTTGTGGTTCATTGTTACCCCTGCGCTGTATGGCCCTGCCTCGCATGTCCGAAACTAAATGGTTGCTCTCATCAGTCCCGCTCGTATGCGCCGATGCTCCAGGGAGCGGTTCGTGAAGCGCCGTCTTTGTCGGTGGTAAACTGCGCCGAAAGGTCAAGGCCGCCACGGCTTACGGACGTGGGCGACGACGCCGTGAGGTGCCAGTCTCCGCCTGCCTGGTTCGCAAAGGCCGGAGAGGCCGAGACGTTTCCGCTCGCCGCCGAACCTTTCGCCTTGAGGGCAGCCTCGATGGCAGAGATGGTCGTCAAGGTCCCGGAGCCGTTGAGGTAATAGTAACAGTTCACGAAGTCGTTGTTCCGAAGCGACGCCACGGCGTAAAAATCCGTTATGCAGAAGCCCCCGTCAGTAGGCGTGAACAGGATATTGTTCTCGATGATAGGGTTGTTCGCTGTTTCTGTCCTGATCTCTCCCTGGATGGTGTTGTTCCGGATCGTGATCGGGCCGCTCTGGATGCGGACGGCATATTGCGAGCCTGTTGCGCCTGTTACGATGGCGATCGTGTTGTTCCGGATCTGCGCCGAGGAGGTATTGGCAACCCAGATGCCCACGGAGTTAATGCCGCCCTTGCCGCTCACGATGGTATTCCCTTCGACGAGCGAAGAGATAACCGAGTTGATTTGAACGGCGTAAGCGCTCTGCCCTGCCACGCCGCCGCTGATCGTGTTGTTCCTGATCACGGGCGAGCCGGCGCCGAAGTTCCAGACTCCGTATGCGTAGGAGCCTGCACCAGCGGTTCCCGCGTTGATTACGTTGTTTTCAATGACCGACGACGAAGCGCTGTAATTGAAAACGCCATAGACCGTTGCGCCGGTGCCGCCCTGAATGGTGTTGTTTCGGATCGTAGGCGATCCATAGTAACTAAACACCGCCGCCGACGCGCCGCCGCCGCCTTTGATGACGAAGCCGTCCACGACCGTGGCCGGCGCAATGCCGTTTCCTGCCTCAATGGTCCGGTTGGGATTAAAATCAGTGCCGCCGGTCGTTCTCGTATCCTGGATCGTCGTGACATAGGTCTGATAATCGCGGACATCCCAGCTCGCGGGGGAATACCCGCCGAACAGGGAGATGCCCTCGACCAGCGCAATGGCCGTGCTGACGCTATAGGTCCCGCCTGCGACAAGAACGCGCCCCTTGGTATAAAGGGAATCGGCCCGGGCAATCGCCGCAGAAATGGTCTTCATGGGCTGGGTCCTCGCGCCCGGGTTCGAATCGCTGCCGTCGCTGTCCCTCACATACACGATCGCCACGTCATAGACCAGACTGACGGTTATCGGATTGCCCACGAGATCTTTCGCATATACGCTCAGCGACCGGTTCGTTCCTACGCCCCATTCCGTGGCCGGCCTGATGGTGAGCGTGTCATTGGCAACAACTGTGGTTGACCATGTTGAGGACTTCGCATCCATTCCGCTGACCGAGAGGGTCCCGGTGTCCATGGATTCGCTGAACGTGATAACGATCTGGGTCGTATTGGCCAGGATCGAGCCGTTTGCCGGAGAAACGCCGGCAGTGGGCAGGGTGGCGTCAACGGTAAAGCTCACGTTCAGCGCAGCCAGGGGATTCCCCACCCTGTCGGCGACATTGACGGTCAGGGTTCCCGCGCCGTTGCTCCAGACCGAAACAGGACTGATGGTAAGCGTATCGTTCGCATACGTTGCGGAAGACCACACCCCTCCGTCGCTTGCCGGGGCCAGGGTGCCGCCGAGGCCGAGAGAGGCCGGATCCATGGCTTCCGTGAACGCGATCACGATCTGGCGGGTGCTGCTGATGGTCGAACCGCTGGAAGGCGCTGCTGCGGCCGCCGGAGGCGTCGTGTCAACGTCATACGTCAAGGTCAGTGAAGCGAGAGGATTTCCCGCGCTGTCCGCGGCGTCAATGGTGAGCGTTCTCCCGCTCCCCCCGTTCCACGAAGTGTTCGGCCGGACCGTAAGCGTATCGCTTTCCCTGTTCGTCGCAGACCATATGCCGCCGTCGCTTTCAGCCGCCATGTCGCCGCTCAGCGCGAGCGAAGCGGCTGACATACTCTCATTGAACGTGAGAACGATCGGCATGCTCCCGCCTATCGTGGATCCGCTTCCCGGCAGCACCGTGGCCGTCGGCGGTGTATTATCCGTCGGCGGCGCGCTCCCGCCCCCACCCCCTCCGTAGGCGGCGAGAGTGAGTACGACGCCTGTCAGGATCACTATTGAAATCCATTTTCTCTGAACTTTCATGACGCACCTCCTTGTTATGTATCCAAAATTTCCGATTTATGATCTGATCCGGAGAAAAACTCTTCCCGTATCCCCGATTCTCCCCCTCACCCTTTCACCGGTTCACCGCTCTCTTCCCCCTACGCCGTTCCTTCGTCTCAACCAGGACATCTTTCCCCGCCCCCGGGTTCAGGATGTCCCAGAGTTCGTCGTAGTGAGTGAACGCCTTCTTGCCTTTCAGGCCCACCTCCTCTACGGTGCCCACGATCTTTCGGGCACTGCCCTTTTCGTGCCGGTAGATCCGGATGATGTAATTGTCCATGATGCGAAGCCCTCCTGTGGTGTACGCAGACACCTTACCACAGGGGAAGTCACATATCGGTCACAGATGGGGGGCTGGCCCGAGAATGGGCGAAAGGAGGAACGGGGGAATGGGAGACAGGCAACTCATTGATTTTTCTCAAAATACAGCCAACATGCAAAAGACCTCACTGCCCGCGAGAGGTCATAGTTGAATATTTTATTGGCAGGCTATCTTGAATATCGGACTTTGGACGGGAATTCTACCTGAAAGAACTGAAAAGGACGTGGAGCAGATGAAACCGCGCCACCTGCATCCTGTCTACGGTATCAGCCACTTCTCCGCGTCATCTATCATGCGGACCATCTGGCCGATGATCTGATCGTACATGCTGTCAAGTTCGGCTTCCATGGAATCATCGAGACAACCGCATCTCCGTGCGAATTCTGCCCATACTTGAGTTTCACTTGCCTCCCTTTCCCTGCTCTCCCCTTCCCTGCGTCAATATCACCCGGCGATCTTCCGATAGATCGCCGTCGTTTCGCTCCCCGGCTCCACCCCCAACGAGGCCTTGAGCACCCTGCGGCACCGCTCGTACTCCCGAACCGCGTCGGCGCGCCGGCCCATATTCAGGTAGCAGGTCATCAGGCGCCGGTAGAATTCCTCTGCAAGATCGTCGACCTCGAGTCCCCGCTGGTACACTTCCACGGCCTTGGCGTATTTGCCGGACCGTTCATGCTCCGCCCCGAGAAGGCCCACGGCCCGCAGGAACTTGATCTTCAGTCGTTCCCGGTACGACACGGTCCAGGGCTTGCCCTCCTCACCCGCGAGGAAGTGGCCGGTGTATAACGCGATAGCGCGCTCAATTACGCCATGACTGGGAGAAAGGGTGACCGGGTGAATGGGAGACAAAAACTTTTTCTTCCCTTCTCCCCTTCTCCCCTTCTCCGTTTCTCCCCCTCCCCCTCCCCCCTTCTCCGCTTCGCCCAGCAGTCTTTCAAATGCCCACCCATCCACCCAGACAGAACGTTGGTCGATGCTGACCCGGCCGTCCTGCACAACGATGACCTTTTCATTGCCCAGGAGCTGCCGCAGCCGCTGAAGCGTGGTCGTGAACGAGCTGTGGGCCGCATCGCCCGAGGCGTCGGGCCACAGGGCGTCGGTGAGCAGCTCTTCGCTTACGTCCCTGCCGCCGAAGGCGATGAGCGCCTTGAGCAGCTCCAGGGGCTTCTTCGGCGTCTTGGCCGGCAGGCTGAGGGGCTTGTCGTCTTTCACCATGCTGAAAGTCCCCAGCGTCGAGATCCGGTACGGCCAGGGCCAATTGTCGGGCGCGGGAGAGGAAGGCTCCGGCAGCAGGCTGCGCGTTCGAATCAGCCTGTGGACATGCTCGACTTCAATGCCGGCTTCAAGCGCCTTCACGTAGAGCGGCGCCATGACGGATGCGCGCCAACCGGCGTGGTTCAGAATGCCGTCTTCCCTGCCGACGGCGAGATGCCCGATCAAATATTCAATCGCACCCTTGCGATCGCCCTGTTTCAGGCACCGATAGGACTCTATCCAGAGATTCTGATATTCAATGGTCTTGCTGCCCATCCGGGCCCCTGTTGCCCGAACTCGTTTGAGAATGTCGTGTGCTTCTTCATAACTTCCTAATTCGATAAGCACCTCAGCGAGCGCCATGCAAGCAAAGGCATGAATGAGCGGCACGCCGGCTTCACCGGCAATTTTTATGCTCGTTTCAAAGTGTTCCTTTGCAGGCAAAAATCCGGCATGGCACATGGCTTCCCAGCCGAGATGATAATGATAATGGGATATATCGAGCCGCCGGTTTGTCCCCCAGATGAATTCCATGGCGCGCAGATGATCCGAGGCCGACGAGAGGTCGCCGGCGGTCAATGTCCCGAACGAGGCTTGAGCATGAAGCATGAAATCCCAGAGATGCACACCCGTCTTGTCGGCAGTCTCCAGCCCGGTCCTGACCGAGTTCAGACATCTTTTATTCTCACCGGTCATCCAGTAGCATGCCGCCTCGATCGCCCGCCAGACGATACCCGGCAGGGCGCCGATCGAGGAGTCGTCGCCCCGGGGTCTGAGCGCTTCGATCAGGGCCGCGGCCTTGGCCTGTTCCCCGGACCACCACGTGTAATAGAGAACGAGATGGCTCCCGAGCGTCATCTTCTGCAGATCGTCAGTGCTTTGGAGGATCAGGGTCTGCACCCGTTCCCGCCACCGGGGCAGCTCGGGATGATGGGGTTGGCGATACATAAGGGCGCAGAACATCCCGGCGGTCACGTGCGCCTCGACCTCGGGAGAGGGGAATTTCGGGAATTCCCGAAGCTGGCGTTCCATTTCCTCGATCCACCGGTCCAGCGGCGTGAAATCGCTCCACTCATAAACAAAGGTATTGATGATCCCCGACCACGCGAGATAGATGCCGGCAATATCCTTGCGGTGCTTGAAAATCTTGTATGCCTGCTCCAGGATGTCCCGGCTCTTCCGCAGGTCGTAGGGCATCCTGCACGTGCCCTCCCAGAACAAAAGCCGGGGATTCTCCACCTTCATTGCATCCGGTACACGAGACAGCCAGCTTTCAAGCGTTTTCGCCCTCCCCTGAGCGCACAATGACTGCGCCCGGCGCAGTGCCAGGCGCGACAGCCTCGCCCAGTCAGCGCCGGCGATGTGCAGCTCGGCAGCGGCCTCGACCTGACCGGAGCCTTCCAGTATTTCCGCGGCGGCCGACTGCAGACGGGTGATCGCGGCAGGCTCATATTCCTCGCGGCCGCGGTCCAACAAGAACTGCCGAAAGAGCGGATGATACTGGTATATCATTTCGGGCTGATACCGCTTCTCGGTAAAATAGTTATCGTGATAAAGCTGCGTTAATACCCGCTCAGCCTCGCGAAAACCGGTCAGCTTTGATGCGGCGCCGATCGTGATCTTCGGCAGAAACGCTGTCTTGAGCAGAAAATCCCGGATCTGCGGCTCTGCCCGGTCGAACAGCTCGTTCGCAAAGTAATCAAAGACCTCTTCCGGAGCGCGCCGCTCCGGGTCGCCGGGCGCCGGGCCTTTCCCGTACTGCGCGCTTTTCGCCATGAGGATGAGCCCCGCCGCCCAGCCATGGGCCTTCTCGTGCAGCTGTTCGATAGCTGCCGGCGTCAGCGTCAGGCCTCCCTCGGTCCGGATGATGCCCTTTGACTCTTCGGGAGCGAGCTTGAGTTCCCCCCATCCAAGAATGGTGAGCCGCTGTGCGGCCAGCAGCGAGGCGAACTGCTGAGGCGGTTCCGTTCGGCTGATCACGACTACACGCACGCCCTCCGGCAGCGCCGTAAGACCCTCGAGAAATATCTCATGATGGGTCGATTCCTGCGCCACTTCGTGGTAATTGTCGAACACAAGCACGAAAGGCGTCTTGAGGCGAGCGCAGAGCTCCTCGAAGTACCGCTTGCTGAATATCTTGACGCTCATGAGATACTCGGGCGTCAGCAGCGGCAGGGGCTTCTTGTGGCGGGGAGCGGCCTTTTTTGCGGCGAGACCGAGGTAGTAGAAGAACGTTGCCGGGTCGGCGTCGCCGGCATCGAGCTGATACCAGATACAGGGCAGTTTTCGAGCATCCAGATAGCTGGCAACGAGCGTGGTCTTGCCCGAGCCGGCAGGGGCGGACATCCAGACCACAGGCCCCTCAAGGCGCTGATCGAGAAGCTTAAAAAGCCTCTTCCGCTCATATGCGCCGGTTATCTTCGGGCGGGTTATCTTTGCTATTGATGGTTGTCTCTGTCTCATGATCCGATGGTTGATTCCGCCTAAAGTATAACAATATTTCCAGGCGGATTCCACCTGATTTTAACGGATTGCCGGCGGGCGGGAAGCAAAAGAGGGGTAAACGGGGAAAGGACATCGCAGCAGCCTGCGGCCGGCTGAGGGCATCTTCGACCGTTGCGACGGGCCCGCCGGGCGCACAAAGAACGGGGAGAGGGCGTTACGCCCTCTCCCGAAACAAGGGGAACACGATGAAGACCGTCCAGCCGGGCGAGTACCGCCGGATGCCCGGCGAATCAGCCCTTAGAAAGACACCTGGAAGTTGGCCGTAAACGTTGAGCCTTCCGCCTCGGCGCCCCAGTCGGCCTCCTCGACGGCGAAGTACTTCAACTCCGCGCCGAGGCTGACGGTGTCGCTCAGCTTCACCAGGCCGCCGACGCCGAAATCATAGCCGAAGAGCGTGTTCGAACGGAAGCGTCGCGGTGTTCTCCGTCACCGACGAGAACTCGTGTTTCCCCGGCGGCAGGAGCCACATTATGTTCTCTTCAACAGTGATGCATTCGTAAAAAGTCAAAATCCACCGCCGAGACGCGGAGACGCAGAGAAAAAGATATTTAAGATGAATAGGTTTCCTCCGCGCCCTCTGCGGCTCTGCGGTTAAATCCGACTTATTACGAGATTGTCAACAGTGCTTCATTTTCCAAAATACTCGCCTAAATCGCTGAGATCTTCCTCTTCCATCCTTTTTCCGGTTCGGAGTTCATCAAGGTACCTGTTCATATAAGTCCGGTATACTTTAACGATTCCATTGCCGGGCTCTATCGTTGCCGCTGCATTGCAGTCCTTCTCTGCGTTAAGAAGGATATCCTTGTCCTTTCTCCCGCCTGTCCTGTACACATTCAGCTTCGCCGCGCAGCGGACGGCGAGGCCGTTTGCATGCCGGGGATTTTTGGCGAGGACGCGGTCAAGGTCTGCTATCGCTTCTTTGTACCTGTTGAGAAAAACGTAGTCCTCGGCGCGGAGGTATAGGGCGTACTCGACGCCTTCTTTTGGCTTCATGTCGATGAATTTTGTAAGCATGTCCGCCGACTTTTGATATTCTTCCCTGGCCCGGTACTGCACTCCGAGAAATGCATACCCCCTTCCTTTGCTTCCGAAACATGCTAATCTTGTCCTAGTGTGCAGATCCGCTGCCTTGTTCAGAAATGTGCGAAGATCGTCTGCTTTCGACATCGGTTCGTTCATCCCCCCCTTGACCGGGTAGATGAAAAAAACTTTTGCATTGCACGCCTTCTCGTTCTCGAACATCGCTTCGAGGCGCTTTACTGCCGAATTGTTATCTCCTCCTTCACTATCGATCATGGCGAGGAAGTAGTTCGAAAAAAATGCGATCTGCAGCCTTGCACTCTCCGCGAATTCTTCTTCGGCCTTGTTCCTTGCTTTTATCGACGCTGCCTCTTGTAAAGCCTGCTCGAACTTTTCCCGTGCTTTTTTCGTGTCCTTTGCTGCTGCTGCCTCGTATCCTTCGATGAAGGTGCTGCGCGCAGGGTCTGTGTCCAGAGGTTCTATGTCCAGGGCCATTGCGGCTGGTGCGAAAAGGAGCGTCGAGAAGATCACTGCTATGATTCCTTTCATTTCAAAATCCTCCCTCGAGTTATTTATTCCGGAATTACGCTTGTTTTATGAAAGACCTCCTGGCGCAAACCGATTCTTCTTCCGCATTCCAGGGCATGTTCTCTCGCCCCTCCCGTCTTGCTCTTTCGGTCCTCACCGGGACGTGCCATGGTGTACGGGCTTAGCGACGACGACCGCGACAAACAGCGCTGCAGCCAGAACCGCCACAAGCACTCCTCCCCCCAGCGCCTGCATTCGTTTCATGACTGTCCTTAATTCAAAAAACTGAAGGTGTTGTTCTTCCTGTACGGCGCCGAATTGCCCGCCATCTCGGGTCAAAGAGAGCGCCTTATTTCGGAATATCCACTGGTTGAGCAATCAGGAAACTATTGTACTTCTGCACTCTGACCCCCATGTGCTTGAGGAAAGGCTCGGCGAACGAATATTCCGCCGGATCCAGACCCAATCCATGGTGATAAATGACTCCCTTCTTGAAATCGATAAGGTTCCATATGCCGTAGTCTTCATAAGCAGGAGAGAGATTGAAATGCCTCTTCACTCCGGTGGGCAGATGGACAATGGAGACGCCGGCAAAATCCTCTTTTTTGTTCGGCCGGAACACATAATCACCCTCTTCCGCCGCATCGTAGGCGCTAAGAATCACGCTGCGAAGGAATAGTTGCATAGCGAGTTCGTTCTGAAACGCTGCGGTCTGGATAGCTGCGCCCAAGCTGGCGCCCAGGTCCGTCATGGCAAACTGAAAAGCCATCTGAGAATGAAACTTGGATGAGTGGCTCTCCATCCGGCCCTGGAGGTTGTCATTCCGTTGATAAGACTTCCTGGAGAGATTCTGGTATCGCGCGGCTTCCTGGCTGTTCCAATTTGACAAACTAAAACCATTCCCCTGCCCTGACCTTCCGGTCAGCGCATTCTGAGACATCTTGATCAGGCGATCAAGGCCTTCCAGGTCCGCGATGGGCGTCACGCCGTGGCTGTACTGCTTCTTTCCCGAGTCAGGGTCAAAGGCGGCAATAATGACCTCACTGATGAATACGATCTTGTCCCGTACGGGCCTGATATGCACGGGATAGGTTCGGCCGGTGGAGGATGCAATCGTCCTGAAGAGCTGTTTGCCATCCGATGCATCAAGCGCGACAAGCGTTGTAGGCGTCCCGAAATAAAGCCGGCTGCTTTCTTCGACCAGGTTGCTGACGCTCGGCTGCGAATCTCCATAGGACCAGACCGGCTTGCCATCAGAGCTCCGCAGGGCGATGATCTTGTACCGTTTCGCATCCCCTTCCCCGGCTGTTCCACGAAGGTAAATCATATCGCGGAAAGGAGAAATATTCGTGAAGGCGATTTGCGGATCCAGGCTCACCGTGACCCGTCCCTTCCCCGAGTTCGCGTTGATGACATGGAGCACGGCGGAGTCGTTGATCAGAACGAGTGACCCTTCCGAAAGCTGCACCGGCGGACTGTTCGGGCCCAGCCGCAGGTCATCCCGCTTCCAGATGGTGTTTCCTTCCCTTAGCGCGAGCATTTCCGTCCCGCCATAAAAATGAACGATGCCATCCGGAACGACAACGGGCATGGGCAGGCGGTCCGAAGCGTTCACACGGAATTCCCGGGACCACACGACATTCCCCGAATTCAAATCATGGGCCGAGAGCCCGACCCGCGCTCCATCCCGCTCCACGGCCGCGACCACGCGCTGTTCAGGAATGGGGTAAAAAATCCGGTCCGCGGAATTCGAGGAGAGCGTCCACAGGGCCTTTCCCTCCCCGGTCTCGATGGCCGTGAGGGTCGTCCCGCCGCCGCGGTCCGCTCTAAAGAGAATGATTTTCTCCATAGCGAGCACGATGCTGTAATCTCCCGCCTCTTGGCGCGTGAAACGCCACAGGACTTTCCCGGCTTCCGTGTCCACGAGAAGGTAGTCTTTGTTGATGGCTGCGTCGGTTCTCTTCAGCGCCACAAAGAGCTTGCCTGGTGAGAGAAGCCGCATCTCTTCGATGGACTCCGGACCGAGTGGGAGCTTCCACAGCACAGGTTTCACTTTTTTAGCCTGCGCATTGACGTCGTCGGTGGAGGCTTTGAAATACAAATTCATTGTGCCTGCGCAGGCGATCACGAACATGCCTGCGACCGCTGCCGTATATTTGAAAACGCCGGACTTCATCACAGTCCTCCTAATTTTTCAACGAGCGCAGGATCGCGACAAAATCCTTCTCGAACGACTCGCCGGCGCTCTCTGGAGCAAACCCCGCTATGGCGTATTTGCACCCGAAACCGTATGTCCACTTTGACCCTGCGTATCCAAGCATGTTCACTTTCTCACCATCCTTGATGGCAGTGCCGGAATAGATCATGAATTTGGGGTTCTGCGAACCAGACGTCTCCAGCTCATAAATCTTAATCTGCTTTGCGTCCGGCATCTCGGTGATCACGATACCGCCCGGCATGAACGGCAAGTCGAATTTGCTTACGAACGCGCCGTGGCAATAAAGAGCAAGGCTGCCGATTGTCTCCCCCGAGGACTCCTTGTTCAAATGCCCCACAAGCCCTTTCCCTAACAGCAGCCTGCCCCACGCACTCCTGGTGGGTTTGTTCGGGTCCCAGGGCTTGTAAACCCACCCCTCGGGCAGCGCAAATTCCGCCTTGCCGTCCTTATAGGGCTTCATCTTTGCCTCGTCATAAGCGACCTTGTCGGGATAGCTCGGAAAAGTCGCTGCGCAGCCTGTGAGAGCTGCAAAAACAAAAAGCAAGCAGACTGTTTGATAGAAATGTTTATGCTTCATATTTCCTCCCTTAAATTTTGAATTGGCGCATTCATCCCCAGTTGTCCTGATCCCATACCATCTCATCCCAGATGCTGCTGCCCC
>CAKKPG010000024.1 GCA_919901555.1 Nitrospiria bacterium
CAAAGTGCAAGTAACTGAATTTTCATGCATCACAGGATAGAACTGTTTTGCAGAAATGAGAAAATGGGTATACTCTTTTTAGAATTGCAAAAGAACGGGGTTTGATCGTGATTTTTGTTCAGCTACGAATGGACTCGAATTGAAATCCGATAAAAAAGAAAGGACGGTGCTTTTGAGCCTGTTGCACGAATGCCGTTTTAGCCCATTCTGTCATTCTGAGCGGAGCGAAGAATCTTGCTTTTCCAGCTCAGGGTAAACTCCGCGAAGAATCTCGTATTTCCAAAATATATTGAGAGACCCTTCGCTTCGCTCAGGGTGACGAAACTCGGGTTTGTGCAACAGCCCCTTTTACGCACGTCAATTCGTGGCGTATGACGCCTGCGATTATCCCCGCAGGTGGCAGTCTACGAAATGTCCGTTTCCCAGGTCCGTTGTGCGCGGCACGATCTTGTCGCAGGGCTCAAAACGATAGAGGCAGCGGGTGTGGAACCTGCATCCCGGCGGGATCTGCGTGGGGCTCGGGATGTCGGCTTTCAGGAGGATGTGCTTCTTCTTCACCGTCGGGTCGGCGACGGGGATGTCGGCGAGCAGGGCTTCGGTGTAGGGATGAGAGGGGTTTTGGTAAATTTCCTCAGAGGGCGAGATCTCGACGATCTTGCCAAGGTACATCACGGCAACACGATCCGAGACGTGGCGAACGAGGTTCAGGTCATGGGCGATGAACAGGAACGAAAGCCCCATCTCCTCCTGCAGATCACTGAGGAGGTTGATGATCTGCGCCTGGACCGAGACGTCCAGGGCCGAAACGGGCTCATCGGCCACGATGAACGAAGGACTGCTCGCGAGGGCCCGGGCAATGCCGATCCTCTGGCGCTGGCCGCCGGAAAACTCATGGGGGTAACGGCTGAGAGCATCGGACGGAAGGCCCACTTTGGCAAGCAGGGCAGCAGCCCGCTCCCGCAATTCAGCGCTCGCCGCGAGCCTGTGGACCACAAGCGGCTCGGTCACGATCTCCTGGATGCGCATGCGGGGATTGAGCGACGCGAAGGGGTCCTGGAAGATGATCTGCATGTCCCTGCGGAGCGTGCGGAGCTCTCTCTTGCCCAGGGCATGGATGTCCCGGCCTTTAAAGAATATTTTTCCCGAGGTGGGAGCCAGGAGCCTCAGGGCAAGCCTGCCGAGGGTGGATTTGCCGCACCCGCTTTCTCCCACGAGCCCCACGACCTCGCCCGGCGCCACGGAGAGGCTCACCCCGTCCACGGCCCGCGCCTCTGCGGTCTTGCCCAGGCCGGACTTGACCGGAAAGGTCTTGTAGAGATTGTCGATAAGCAGAAGGTTATTTGTCATATCCATTGCGGATTTTCATTCAGAATTTCACAAACCGCATTCGGTTCACTTCGCTTCCCAACACCTCACCAGATGGCCGGGCCCGACCTCCGCGAGCTCCGGCTCCGCCTCGCATCGTTCCGTCTTGATGTCGCATCGCGGTGAAAATTTACACCCTGCCGGAAGGTCGTTCAGTTTCGGCACCGTGCCTGCGATCGTCCGGAGCCTGGCGCGCCTGGCCTCTCCCGGCTTCGGGATGGACGCCATGAGCCCTTTCGTATAGGGATGCAGGGGATTGGCGAAGAGCTCGACGGTATCGGCCTGTTCCACGATCCGGCCGGCATACATGACCGCGACCTCGTGCGCGCGCTCGGCGATGAGGCCGAGATCGTGCGTGACCAGGACCATGGCCATGCCCATTTCAGCCTGGATCCGGCCCAACAGCTCCAGAATATGCGCCTGGATCGTAACATCCAGCGCGGTGGTAGGTTCGTCGGCGAGGATGAGGGACGGCTTGCACGCAATGGCCATGGCAATCATCACGCGCTGCCGCATGCCGCCCGAGAGCTGGTGCGGATATTCGTGCACCCGTTTCTCGGGAGCCGGAATGCCTACGGAGCGAAGAAGCTCCACGGCACGATGGAGCGCATCCTGTTTCGTCATGCCCAGGTGCGTCGTCAGGACCTCGGCGATCTGGTGGCCCACGGTGAAGACGGGGTTGAGCGCTGTCATGGGCTCCTGGAAGATCATGGAAATGCGGGCGCCCCGGATCTTTCTCAATTCCCCGGGTGGGAGCCTGAGCAGGTCCATTCCCTCGAAAGAGATGCCGCCGGCCACGATTTTCCCCGGGGGAGGGACGAGGTTGAGAATAGAGAGGGCGGTGACGGTCTTACCGCAGCCTGACTCTCCGACGAGGCCGAGAACACGGCCCTTCCGGAGCTTGAGACTCAGGTGGTCGACGGCCTTGATCACGCCGGAGCGGGTGAAAAAGTGTGTTGACAGGTCAGCTATGTCGAGCAGGTCCACGGGCACGGCTCCTCAGGGATTCCGCGGCTTGACGAAATTGAGATAGGTCTTGAGCGCGGAATTCTTCGGGTCGATCGTGAGGGCGTCCCGCCACTCCTCTTCGGCCAGGCCGTAAAAGCCTCGTGAATAGTAGGTGATGCCCAGATGCAGCCGTGCGGGAATGTACTGCGGATTTACTTCCTTTGCCTTGTTGAATTCTTTGATCGCTTCGTCGTGCTGGCCCTTGTCCCGGAGCGCGATGCCGAGCTGGGTAAGGATGTCGGCGAAGGCCGGCGAGAGGCGGAGGGCCTTGCGGTATTCATCAATGGCCTCATCAAAAAGCCCAAGCTGCTGGTAGATCTTTCCGACCCCCAGGTGCTCGTTGGCGAGCTTGCCGCGCACGAAGGGGTCGATGGCCTTCTTCTCCGTATGGGAAAAACGGGCGGCACGCTCGAAGACCTCCCGCGATTTTTCGTACATGCCGAGGTCGCCGTAGGTTATAGCGAGGTTGAGCGACGCCTCGGTATAGCCGGGGTTCAGCTCGAGCGCCCGCTCAAAGGCCTTGACCGCATGCTCGAGGCGGTTCGTCTGGTTGTAGACGATCCCCATGCTGTTTTGAATGTCGGCGAAGTTGGCGTTGATGTTCAGAATCTGCTGGAAGTGGCGTTCAGCATTCTCGTAATCGCGGTTGTTGAACGCTTCCATGGCATGTTCGTACAGCTTCTCAAACTCCGGCTTCATGCGCCCTCCCTCGTGTTGTGCGTTGACCGCCTTTTTTCCCTGCTATTCGTAACTACTCAGGTCAGCCACTTCGCTTCGGCCCAAGGCGCGCCAGCGTGCTATTGCCCTTCACGCTGTCGGTACCCGTACCCGCAGCGCTTTCGCTGCGCACGCGCTGTTTTGGCTGAGGTGGCGCTGCCATGACGGTCACAGCGCTTTTTTGCGCCTGTGCTCAGCGGCAGACCTGAGTAGTTACTGCTATTAAAAATGTAGCACACAGGTGCATGGTATGTCAATGAAAAATAAGGCGAAACATTTCACGAGCACTGCGGCCTTCCCCATTTTAGAACCGTGCCCCCGGTTCAGAGGGGAATCGTCAATGGCAGTTGACAAAAAGCGCATTCTTGTTCCGCCTCCTTGTTCATCGATGCCGTGGTGTTGCGTATTCTCCACAACGGGCAGGCCTTCGTTGTCATTTTTACAACACAGACTGTATGGCTGATTCCATGTAATGCATTGTTTTTTTTACGTTTTACAGCATGCAAGCTGTGGCACGAGGATTGCTTAATATCCACGTGTTATTAGCAGGAAAGGAATGCATCATGATACGATTTCAGCGGACGATAAAAAACACCATCCAGTGTAAAGGCATCGGGCTCCATTCGGGGAAGCAGGTGAGTCTCGTGCTCAGGCCGGCGGCTCCCGGCACGGGCGTTGTATTCATCCGCACTGATCTCGGCGGCATTCAGGTGGCGGCCGTTGCCGTCAATACTGCCGCAACGAGCTACGCGACCACGCTCCGCGCAAACGGCGCGTCTGTGCAAACCGTGGAACACCTGCTTGCGGCGCTTGCCGGGCTCGGCATCGATAACGTCTCCGTCGAGATCGACGCCGATGAGGTCCCTATCATGGACGGCAGCGCCAGGGTTTTCGCGCGCCTCATCGCAGACGCCGGCATCCAGGCCCAGGCCAAGCCCCAGCCCGTCCTGAAAGTAATCAAGCCTATATTTGTCCGTGACGGCAACAAGCAGATCGCCATCTGGCCGTCGGATAAGCCCAGCATCTCCTATTTCATCGACTTCAACCACCCCATGCTCCGGGAGCAAAGCCTCAACTACCGCGTATCCGAAGAAGGGTTTA
Source organism: Nitrospiria bacterium (assembly GCA_919901555.1). Taxonomy (GTDB): domain Bacteria; phylum Nitrospirota; class UBA9217; order UBA9217; family UBA9217; genus CAKKPG01. The sequence goes on from CAKKPG010000024.1 coordinate 4,192, forward strand.
TCCGGGAGATCGCCGATGCCCGCACCTTCGGGTTCCTGAGCGATGTCAAGACCCTCCAGGCCAACGGTCTGGCCAAGGGCGCTTCCATGGACAACGCCGTGGCCCTCGGCGAGGATTCAGTGCTGAACCAGGAAGGCTTACGGTATCAAGATGAGTTCGTGCGGCACAAGATCCTCGATCTGATCGGCGATTTCTCTCTCGCGGGGATGCCGATCATGGGACACATTGTGGCGCACAAGTCAGGCCACGGCCTGAACGCGCAGATGGTGAGCAAACTCCTGAGCAGCACGCAGAGCTGGATCATCCTCGGTTCACGCGAAACAACGGAAAAGCCCGGGGAAGCGCTCTACCGGCAGGCAATGCTGTAGTCAAAAAGCAGAAACGCTTTTCACCGGCTCCACGCCCTATCGAACCGGCCTCGGTCATACGAAGCCGGTTTTATTTTTTGTGACGCCATCATACCCCCCAGGACGGCGATGCACTCATCATGCCTCCGCCCTCCGCTTCACTTTTCGTTTGCCTTTCCAACCCGTTTTGATTATACTTTGATCGTTTCGGCAATGAACCTGAACTTTCTCCGGGGATAGAAGGTAGAAAGCCTGACGATCCACAATTTTACGGCAGCGGTTCTCAAAAATTTCGACAAGTCTTTTCTCGAAGGACGATGATCGCACAGTGGCGCGGATAGGGAAGTATATTGTTCTCGGTATCGCAGGGCTCCTGGTGCTCTCCGGCTGCGCCCCCGTGATCGAGACGGGCAGGGATATGACGCCCCTGCCCCTCGAAGCGGGGAAAAAATTCGGGCAGGTAACGATCGTCATCATCGCCGGAAACCTCGAGCAGGACCCCGACCTTATCGACCCCGCAAAGCTGAGAACGGCCCTGGAGGACCAGATGAAGGCCTCGGGAGCAATTTCACAGCCCCGGGTCCTTCTGTCGACTGCGCGGGACGCAAGCGAGATCGGCCGTGCCGAGGCGGCGATCATCCTGACCCGGCTGCACTTTACGATCCAAAGCCTTCGTTTTCCGCCTTCGCCCCCGCTGGGCATCGGGCTGCTCTACCCGCTCGTTACGCCGCTTTTACTGAAACGGGACTATCTGAAGCTGCAAGCGACCCTTGAGGCGGAGCTGCTTTTTTATGGGGCCGACGGCGCGGTGACAAAACAGCTCTTTCTTTCTGAAACTGCCGACGGGCGGGCCAATTTTTTTAATTCAGGAGGCGCAGGCACCACAGGTGAACTTGTTTCTATTGCGCTGCACAATTTTTGTAGGCGCGTGCTGAGCGAATTTTTATACTTGACAAGATGAGCAACCGTTGATAAAGTTTCCTAATATGTGTTCCCGTACGGGCCGCCTGGCAACCGTTGCACTCGTAGTGCTTTTGTCGCTGCCGGTCTCCGCGGCCGCCGAGGACCTGTCGGCAGGGTCGCTGTTTAAACTGGTGGAAGCGCGCTTCACGGGCCTGAACAGTTTATCCTATACGGTCAAGAGAACCATTGTTTCGCGGCGACAGCGCACGGAAGACCGCTGGATGTTTCGCTACAAGAACCCGGCCTTTCTGCGGGTCGATTACCTCTTGCCCCATGAACGGGTAATTATTCTCGACGAAAAAACGCTGACGGAGTACATACCGGAATTAAAGAAAGCCAAGAAGACCGACCTGTCGACCATGACGGCTGAAAAAAAAGAGCAGACCCTTGGGGCTGTCATGGCCCGCGTCTCGGTGGAAGGGCTGCGCCTGGGAAATTACGAAGAGATGCAAAAGAGGGCCGTGAAGGTCCGTGCCGTCACGTGGGCGGGGATGGGGACGGACGCCTATCTGGTCGAGGGGAAGGACCCCCGGTACCTTGTGTATATCGATGCAAACAAAAAGGTCCTCCTCCGCACCGAGATATATGATAAAAAGGGCGGCCTTGTGATCAGAACGGAGGCCTCGCGGTTTGTCGAAGCGGCGCGGGGTTTCTGGCTGCCGCAGGAAATACGAACAGCATACGGAACATCGGACGGATTTGTCCAGAGCACGGTCGTGCTCCAGGACATCAAGGTGAATGAACGCATGGCCGATGACGCGTTCCGACTTGCATTTCCAAAGGGAGTAGAAATTATTCCTAATTAGAAAGGGGGTGATATCCTATGAAAAAGGTTTTGGTGTTGTTTGTTGCTGCTCTGCTCCTCATGACCCCGGTGTTCGCGAGCGTTGCCGGCGCAGCGGATGCCGGCGCAGCGGCCGTGTTGTCGGGGACGATGGCCGGTACGGGAGAATGGTACAATAATGGCTTTAGGGGCAGTTTCCCGTGGGGCGAGTGTATCGTCGGCTACATTTGTTGTCTTGTCCAGCTCGGCTCGATGTTCGATGCAGCGGCCGGCAAGACGAATACCGATATGAGGCTCGATTTCTGGACGCCTCCCCGGTAGCGGTTTGGTTTCTGTCTCTCTTATTGATACCTTTAAAAAAGGATGGAACATGAATTCCATCCTTTTTTATTTTCCCGTTGCATCGGTCAGAACCTGAGCGTAAACGCCAGCAGGTCCCTCCCCTCATCGCCCCGGTAGTAAGAGATACCGTACTGGTTCTGGAGCGCATCCATAAACTCCTGCTCAGCCCGGCGGTTGTATTTGTGGGCGCTGTTCACTGCATTGTAGACGTTCCCCAGGTACCAGCCTGACTCGAAGAACAGGAGAATGCCGCCGGTCACCTTTTTGTCGTTATTGAATGCCTCGACGGTTGCCCATATGAAGAGACCATTCAGAAGGAACGAGACCGAAGCATCGGCGGGCCGTCCCACGTAGAGCTGGCCCGCGCCGGGCAGCACCGCCGAAAGGCCGCCGGCAAGGGTCGGCGATTTTCGCGGTAGTTCAGGATACTTTTTTGTCTCCTCTGCCAGGTCGCCGGCCTGCTTGCGCAGCGGCGAGTCGGGGGGCAGCTTGTGGAATTCCTCCGCGGCCTGCCGCCAGTTTCCCTGGCGCAGGTATGACCAGCCGATTTTGATCCTTGCGGCTTCGGCCTGCGGATCACCGGGGTAAGACGTTAAAAATGACTCCAGGACGTCGACGGCCTGGTTGTAATCCTTCTTCTGATAATACGTCTCGGCGAGCATGAAACGGGCCTTCCTGCCGAGCTCTTCCTTGGCGTACTCATTGGAAAGCGCGCGGAACTTCTGGACCGCCTGCGTAAGCTTGTCTCCCTTGAAATAGCACATCCCGATCTGAAACTTTGCCGTCTTTGCGAGGGGGTGTCTGGGATTGAAGAAGATCAGCCGCTCGTACTCGGTGATGGCCCGGTAGTAATCACCCTGTTCGTAAAGATGATCGGCAAAGGACAGTATTTTTTCAGGCGTCAGCTCCTCGGCTTGTACGATCGCAGTGTGAGAAGATGCAGCAGCCGCCAGCAGGAGGCATAGAAAAAGCTTTTTCATTTTTTATACCACCAGAAATCGTTATTTTCAAGAGGATCGGCATAGCGGTAGCGATTGCCCACTTTGATCGTAAACGCATAATCCCGCTCGTCCGCTTCATGGATCAGGCGGTCGGCGGTCATGACGATTCCGATGAGGGGCCCATGCTCGTGGATGGCCTGGACGCTGTACTGCGAGCACGTGGGATACATTGGACAGCGGTCTCCGTCAAGGGGAGAGATATAGTTACGGTAGAGTTTCAGCAGCCAGATGAACGGCGTGGCAGCGACGGAATATTCCGTCCGGGCCGTCTGACGCCGGGATGGCGGCTCCTTGTCGGCCGGCGTAAGGAGCACGGGCGCATCAGTGCTCGCCGACCAGGGCGCCCACGTGTCCGCCCGCGCTGTTCCCACAGCCCCCAGGGCAAATACCATGATCACAATCAGGCTATTTTTCAGCATCCAGCTCCCTGGCGAGTTCACGCAGCAGCTTATTGTCAGGGTCTTTCCTGAGCTCCTCGTTGATTTCGTCGCGCGCGCGTGAATCACTCATCCGTTTTTTTACGTACCCGGCATCGCTCTTTTTTGCCAGCCGGTATGCCGTGTAGGCGTCGAGGTATTTTCTCTGGCTGAAGAGCGCCACCGAGAGGTTATAGGCCGCCTTCGTGTATTGAGCGTCCAGTTTGAGCGCCGTCCTGAAAGCGTCCTCCGCCCTGGCGTATTCCTTCAGGTTCAGATAGGCGACGCCGAGGTTGTTATAGGTGAGCGCATATTCCGGGTCCGACGCGGCCGCCTTTTTGTAGGCATCCATGGCCTCGTCCATGCGGTGCAGCCGGTAATAGGAGAACCCGAGGGCGTTCAAGACCTTTGCATTGCCGCCGTCCTTTTTAAGGAGCGATGTGTACCGGACGATATCCTGCTCCAGTTCCAGCGACGTGGGCTCCGTATCGGCAAGGACAACGGCAGCATTGAGAGCGACAATGAAAACCAGGATTAATATCCGCTTCATGGGCATGTTTTTTAACATTATTCCTTGCATCCTGTCAATGGAAAATGCTCACCTGGGCCGGTGGCGAAGCAGAATCACGGGCAGGAGACCGTTCACGCTCATGACCTTTCCCCTTACCAGAGGTACGCAAGCGGGTTCTGCGGTACTCCATTTTTGCGGATCTCGAAGTGGAGGTGGGGCCCTGTTGTCCGGCCGGTGTTTCCCACGTTGGCGATGATCTGGCCCTTTTTCACGCGCTTTCCGGCGGCCACGAGGACCTTTGAGCAGTGCCCGTACAGGGTTGTATACGAGTTCTGGTGCGCCACGATGACGAACTTTCCGATATATTCTCCTTCGCCCGTCTGGACGATCGTGCCGGCCGCGGCAACGGCGATGCGTGTGCCTTCGGGTGCGGCAAGATCCACGCCGGTATGCCTGCCACGGAAGCCCCCGACGGGATGTTTGCGCATTCCCATGTTCGAGGTGATCCTCCCGGGGATAGGCGAGCCGAAGATACCGCGCAGGCCATAGTGCGCCGCCATCTCATCAGTGAGCTGGACCGGCTTTGCACCGGGGATGAAAAGCTCAAGCCCAGGCAGGACGATGTGCTTTGGTTTAAGGCCGTTCACCGAGACGATGGCCGAAGCCGGGACATCGTACAATTGCGAAAGCGTCTGGACCGCGTCCTCCTCCTTTGTCACGTGGAGGGTCCCCTTTATGTTCGGCACCCGGATCTTCTGACC
>CAKKPG010000025.1 GCA_919901555.1 Nitrospiria bacterium
TCTCAGCGTCTCAGCGCCTCAGCGGTGGATTTTTAGTTTTTACGACTTCATCAAGCTTCAAACCTCTTTATGAATTTCTTCGCGCCGACCCGTCTTCGTGACATATTTGGTTCCGGCTTGTCCGGGTTAGGAAAAGAGTGCATGCCATGTTCTCCGGATGATGTGGTGAGGTGATTTCCGCTTCTGAGACGCCGCATGTCTTTTATACTGAAAATGGAGGAAAATATCAATCAAAATAATCGTTGTCTCCTCAGATCAACAACAATCCTTTTTCTCTCAACGTTTTCCATTCATTGGATCGGAGAAAAGATCCAAAAGGAGTGCGAAAGCGCGCCTCGTACTTCTGCTTCAATTCTTCCAAAGGCATGAGTTCTGAATTCGTCAGCATAAACCTGTCAAACATATCATGAAGCCATTCCCCGGTGTCAGGAGCAATGCTCAAGATATGGCTCTCCATGCGGTCATGAAGAACGAACTTGCTTTTCCCTGTCTCTTTTCCTTTTTTCGTTGCTGGTGATTTGAGGTATTGAGGCTGGTTTTCCAGCCAGAGCAGTCTGGAGGTCAATCGTTCACTATCCGGAACCGGATGCTGTTTGATCGCCTGTTCCACATAATTCCTTTTGACCGATACTGCCGGGACCTTGAAGTCAAACCAATCCGCAACCGGATGATCCATGCCGATGCCATGCATGAAATTGTAAACCGCTTTGGTCAGGCCTTGCGTAAAAGCCCGGTGGTCGCACCCGCTGGGATCTTCATGCTGGAGATCATTCTTCGCGAACCTGCCCACGAGCGAGTCAATGATCCTGCATTTATATTTTGCCGGATTTTTCCCGACGTCGCTGTGAATGGTGGCGATGAACTGGTGCCAGAAAGCGGATTGTATGAGCCCCTGTTCGAACAGCTGCCGTACGAGCTCAAGGGAGTCGACAGTCTCTTGTGCGGTTTGTGTCGGGAAGCCGTACATCAGATAAGCATGCACCATGATACCTGCGCTGCTCAAATTGCGGCACACCTGGGCCGCCTGGCGAACAATCACGCCTTTGTTCATCAGCTTCAACAGCCTGTCAGAGGCCGTTTCCAGTCCGCCCGTGACGGCAATGCAGCCTGATGCCGCAAGCAGCCGGCAGAGGTCTTCGGTAAAAGCATTTTCAAAACGGACATTGGTCCACCAGGAAACGCTGATCTTTCTTCTCAACAGCTCCAGGGCCAGTTCTTTCAGGGCCGCAGGAGGAGCGGCCTCATCGACAAAATGAAAACCGGTCTGGCCTGTCTGGGCGATGAGGCGCTCAATTCTATCGACCAGCACGGTTGCCGAAGCGCTGTCGAAGCGATGTATGTAGTCGAGGACGGTGTCGCAGAATGAGCATTTATGCCAGTAACAGCCGTGCGCTATCGTAAGCTTGTTCCAGCGTCCGTCGCTCCAGAGGCGGTGCATGGGGTTGGCCAGATCGATAAGCGACAGGTATCTGTCGAGCGCGAGGTCCGAGTAGTCCGGGCAGCCGATGTCTTTATGAGAAAAACAGCCTTCTTTTTCACTGTTGACGTATCTCACTTCATGGTCAATCCTCGTAAACGTCCTGAAGAGGTCGTCTGCTTTCCTTTCGCCTTGAAGAAATTTTAGGATATTCAACAAGGGACGTTCGCCGTCGTCCAGGGTGATAAAATCCAGATAGTTGAATACCGCTGGCTCGGAAAGGTCACGCAGTTCCGTGTTTACATAACCGCCGCCTGCGACAACTTTGATGTGCGGAAAGTTCTGTTTGATATATTGTCCGCATTTGAGCGCGGCATAGAGGTTCCCGGGAAAGGGAATGGTCAGCCCCACGACATCAGGACGCTGCTCGTTGATATGAATCTTCAACAATTCGAGCATCCAGGCCTCGATGATATTCCCGGGTTGCTGCAATGCCTGGTCGATGGGAGCAAAAGAATGAGCGGACATCCCCAGTTTTTCCGCATAGCGGTTGAAGCCGAAGTAAGGAGTAATGCCGTCTTTTATCAGATCTCCCACGTCTTCAATATACAGCGTTGCCAGAAACCGGGCCTTATCGTTCGCCCCGATGCTTCCAAAGGACCATTCCAGATCGGGCAGCTGATCGAACCGCGAGGCCCTCGGCAGGAAATGGTCAGAGCATATGCGCTGTGCAAGCGTCGTGTCCCGGTACTGCAGGAAATTCATGACCAGGTCCACGGTCTGCAGATAGTGCTGCTTATTGCTCAGGATGCGGTTTGAATTTTGCGAGAGCTGCTTTTCGCCGGTTGAAAGGTGGTCGAAGAGCTTTTGAAATCCCGTGCCGGAAAAAACAACATTCATCACTTCGATGCTCAGGTCAGCCTGAAATACTTCATAGCCCTGCTGTTTCAAAAAGCCCTTTAAATAGGGCGATGCGGGATAGGGTGTGTTAAGCTGGGTAAAGGGCGGCGTGATGAGAAGTATTTTGACCGGCATATGGTTATGGGTGTATGAAGAAGGGCATCTGATACTAAATCCCATCAGCTCGTCACCCATTCCTCCGCCGGAGTAATCAGAAACTTTTCCAGGCGGATGCCGTCTTCGCCGACCAGCAGTTTCCGTTTCGGCTTGAATGCTTTTTCAAAGGCATCCATCCCCGGAAGCCCCTCCTTGAGGGCTCCGCTTTTGACCTCGACGGCAACCACGGTCTTGCCTGACTGCAAAACAAAATCCACTTCCCTGCTTCTTTCGCGCCAATAAAAAATCTCGACGCCGGTCCCCGCGGCGCTGTTGATCAGATGGGCGCCGACCGCCGATTCCACCAGCCTGCCCCAGGACTCGCGGTCCTTCCGCGCCTCATCGAATGCAAGCCGCGATTGCGCGCTGATCAGCGCCGTGTTCAATACCTGAAGCTTGGGGCTTGACGCCCGCTCGCGGACCCGGTGCGCGGCGAACTTGTGCAGGCCGGTCAGCATACCGGCGCCGGCAAGCAGCTCAAGGTAGTGGGCCAGGGTCGTCGTATTGCCGGCGTCCTGGAGCTGGCCGATCATCTTTTGATAAGAGAGTATCTGGCTGGAATGCGAGCAGCCGAGTTGAAAGAGCCGTCTGAGCAGCGCGGGCTTATCGACCCGGGTAAGGAGCAGAATGTCGCGGGAAAGGGTCGTCTCTATAAGCGAATCGATGATGTAGCGCGACCAGCGCTGTTGGTCGGCGATCAGGTCCACCGCTCCCGGATAGCCGCCGAAATAGATGAAGCGGTCGAGGTCCCATCCGAAGGCCTCGCGCATCTCGGCGTAGGACCAATGGATAACGGGAATGGTCTCGAACCGGCCGGCAAGGCTTTCGGTCAGCCCCCGCTGGATGAGAAGCGGCGCCGAACCCAGGAGAACTACCTTGAGGGAATTTTTTTTGCGCGTGTCGCTGTCCCAGAGCCTTTTCACCACCTCGGACCAGCCGGTCACCTTCTGGATCTCGTCCAGAACAAGGAGGGCTCCGCCCTTGCCCGCGGTCTCCGCAGCCAGCGACCTTCCTGTTTCCCACTGTTGTTCTATCCACGCACGGCTCTGAAGGGTGGGCTCGTCAGCGGAGGCATAATGGACCGGGATGCGGTTCTCGTCCGCCACCTGGCGCACGATCGTGGTCTTTCCCGTTTGCCTCGGCCCTGCAAGAACCTGGATGAACCGGCGCGGTTCCCGCAGCCGCTTCACCAGCGTATGATACATGGGGCGATGATACATCCCTGTCCGGTTCTCCATAAGGAACGCTTGTTCCCGAAGCGTACTTTACCCCGTTAGAGAGCATGTCCTCTATGGGGTTTACAAATTACTCAATACGTTGAGTTATTTTACTCAGGACATTGCGCAATGTCAAGCGTGATTTTATCATGCATTGTTGAAGAAGATTTTTCCCATGTCGCGATTTTTACCGCAATTTTACAATTTACAATTTGCAATTTCAGCTTTTCCGGGTTAGGGTCCATTGGGAAAGGAGTGTATGTCATGTTCTCCGGATGATGTAGTGCGGTGATTTCCGCTTCAGGAACGCGCATGTCTTTTATACCGAAAGTGGAGAAAAATATCAATGAAAATGATCACCGGGCCGGGGACGGTCGGCGGTATTATCGGAAGACGATTAAGTTCTTACCGAATTTAACCTGAAAGTGCAATTAACACCTACGAGTCCGCACTTTGGTTAAAGCGAAACAATTATCAAATACCAGTTGAAACATGCTAACGAAGAGATCACGTCTGCGGAGTAACTTCGTATGTCCATATCGTATTACGTCCTCTAATCGAAAAATGGGAAAGCATCTTGAGAACCAACGTCCCGCAAATTGTTTTAACTCGTAAGTTACTAAAGGTTCCCTCCCGATGCGATCCACTGCGAAGAGAAGGTGTTCGTGAGACGGACCTGATCATCGTCGCTCGATCTTGAGTATTTCGAGCGGGGTCCCCCACATGGTCGTTGTCATGACGTTCTTCCGGATCTTCCCCTCGATGCGGACCTTCAGGTTGTTGACCTTGTACTGCTGGTCGAGGTTGACGGGGAAATACCGCTCGCCGCTGTCGGCAATGATCCCGTAAAAGCCGCCCTCCAGTTCGATATGCGTAATGACACCGTTCATGGTTATGCGGCTTCCTTTCTCCTCATCGCCGCCCCGGGAGACGGCGGCAGGCGCGACGGTCAGGCACAGGACTGCCAGGCCGCATAGCACGGTACGCAGACCCATTTTCTTTCCTCCTTTCCAACGTTCCTAACCCGGACAAGCCGGACAGGATACGGGGACCCCGGCAGTGTCGGGTCTTGCGGCTTGATTTTCAATGTTCTCACCAAAAACTTCAAAAAGAAAAGCCGGCTAAAGATGAATTTCTTCACTTCCAACCGGCTTAATTGGCCAGGATTGATCCTCGCTGCATTCGGGTTACGCCTTGCAAATTTCTCCCGTCAGCGGGCGCTTGAACTGTCTCTCGATCGTTGCGAGCTTGAAGAGGGAGTTGGCGGCTTCAACGACTTTTTCCGAACCGCCCGGCTGGAAATATATCTCACCGCATTTCGAACAGACCAGGGCGGCGATGCCGGACAACTTGACCGTGACCCCTCCTCGTTCGAACGCCTGGGATATATATTTCTTTTTCAGGTGCCCCCCGCACTCTGAACACGGCTCTTTAGAAACATCCGGTTTTTTCATCATTTCAGTAGCGGCCCTCATGCACGAGCGTTCGTATTCTGTCTCTCAGGTCTTTCAGAATGAAGAATCTCCTATGCCATTTGAGTAGGCTTGTACTAATTATCTATGAAAGACGGTCTATTTGCAAGGATTTTCATGCGCCCGCCAGCCTCTTCATGAACCTCCGGATGCGGGCGGCGTTGGTCCCCAGATCGCTCTTGCCGACGCGGGAGACGGAGCGGATGTCGACGCGGCTTCCGCCGTCTTCCGGCCTCACGCGGATGACGATATCGTCCGTGAAACCGAACCAGATGGTCCTGTCCGTTGCCTCGATGCGGCCTTCCTGCCGGTCCTTCTGCACGATCGTCCATCTCAGGGAACGCGCGGCGGCCAGGGCCCGGTCAAAGGCCTGGTCCTGAGGAACGAAGAGCACGAGAGGCATTACGTCCGGATAGGCCGCGTGCTGCAGGGCCGCCACTTCGGGCCCGCCGTAGTCCGCGGGATTGGGGGCCTTGGCACGGTGCTGCAGGATTGCGTTGAATTGGGGCGGGTCCCCGGCGTCCGTCGTGATATCGTGGATTGGCGGCACGTGGCGCGCGACGGCGTACCAGCTGAGCGGAACAAAGACGACAATGAAGCTGATCGCAAGCCCGAGGACCGAGTGCGTAAGGCCGCGCCGCCTCGCTTCGGGCCTGGTGATGACGGAACCGGCAAGGGAGACCGCAAAGGAAAAGAGCCCGCCGATGACCGCCGCCCTCAGCAGGAGAAAGCCCGTGGAGAACGGCCACCAGTCCCAGCGGCCGCCCAGTCCCGCCAATGCGGCGGTTCCCGCGGCAGCCACGGAGAGGACGAGGCCCGCTGCCGCTGTTTTGGATAGTGCGGGAGAAAGCGCATTCGCTGAAGAGTGAACAGAACGTGTCATAAAATTACCTTCTTTCGATCGGCGCTTATGTCAATAGAGATGAGTATAGCAGAAGCTGCGGGACGAGGCCGGAACAAAATCCACCACGACGACCGCTCAGATCTCGCACACGAGGTTCTCGATCTCCTTCGAGAAGGTCTCGTAGTTGACCGAGTAGTCGATGGGGCATTCGATGACAGCCGGTTTCTTCAGCGAGAAGGCCTTGCGCAGAAGGGCCGAGAGATCGTCCCCTTTGTTCACCTTCAGGCCTGCCGCGCCGTAGCTTTCCGCATACTTCACGAAGTCGGGGTTCGCGTAGTCGAGGCCGAAGCGGGAAAACCCCTTGGCCTGCTGTTCCCACTTGACGAACCCGAAGGCGTTGTCGTTCAGGATCAGGACGACGATCGGGACCTCGTATCGCAGGGCGGTTTCGAGCTCCTGGGAGTTCATCATGAATCCGCCGTCCCCGACAACGGCAAGCACCTTCTTCCCGGGGTTCAGCATCTTCGCGGCAATGCCCGAAGGCAAGCCGGCGCCCATGGTTGCGAGCGCGTTGTCGACGAGAAACGTATTGGGCTGGTAGGTCTTGTACAGCCGGGCGAACCACAGTTTATAGATGCCGTTGTCCAGGGCCAGGATGTCGTCTTCGGCCAGCACGTTGCGCACATGCCACACGACCTCCTGCGGAGTGGGAGGATAGGTTTTCCTGAAGTCGAGCGCAAGTTTCTTGACGAGAAATTCCCGTATGGCGCCAAAGGTTGCTCCGTTCTTCTTCCCCGGGATCTTCTCGCCCAGCTGCCGGAGCCCATCGGAAATGTCCCCGATGACTTCGACGTCCGGGTTATAGTAGTTGTCCACGGCCGCCTCGGCGAAGTCGACATGGATGATCTTCTTGTCGCGGTTCTTGTTCCAGACGTACGGGGGGTATTCCACGATGTTGTATCCGATGGCAATCAGCACGTCCGCCCGGTCGATTCCGCAGTTCACATAGTCATGGCGGTGGATGCCCGTCGCGAACAGGCTGTATTCCGAGGAGTCGCTCAAGACCCCCTTCCCCATCTGCGTGTGTACGGCATGGATGCCGGTCTTCTCGATGAACGCCGCAGCCTCTTTCGTGATCAGGTTCCTCGTCGCCCCCGAGGAAAGGACGATGAGAGGGCGCCGCGCCTGGTTGATCAGGTCCGCGGCCTTTTCGACGGCAACGGGATCGGGCACGGGCCTGCGGATCGCCCCTTTCCGCTGGATGGGTGCGTCCGTCGCGCTTGCCGCGACGTCTTCGGGCAGCTCTATGTGGACCGCGCCGGGCCGCTCCGCCTGGGCGAGCTTGAACGCGTTGCGGACGACGGTGGGAATGCTGCCCGGATCAACGACCTGGACGGAGCTTTTCGTGATCGGCCTCATAACGCTCACCACGTCGATGAGCTGAAAACGCGCCTGCCGGTTCTCCCTGAGCGCCTTCTGACCCGTGATGGCAACGATCGGCGCGCCGATGAGCTGGGCGTGGGCGATTCCCGTAACGAGGTTCGTGGCGCCGGGACCGAGGGTGGAGAAGCAGACGCCGGCCCTTCTGGTCAGCCGGCCGTACGTGGCGGCCATGAAGGCCGCCGCCTGCTCATGGCGCGTCATGATGAATTTAATCGACGACGTGCGAAGGGACTCGAGGAGATCGAGCGTCTCTTCCCCCGGCAGGCCGAAGATATACTCGACGCCCTCTTCTTCGAGCTGCCGTACGAACAGGTCCGATGCCTTCATGAAATCTCCTGTTGATATGCCGCCTATTTACCCGGATTGATCCAGATGAAAACACTGGATTCCCACCCCCCGTTTTCACGGGGGCAAGTTTATCCCCGCGGAAGCGGGGACGGGAATGACGGATATTATTCCGCATTCCGCAATCGACATCTCGAACTTACTCCTTCACCACCACGGTCTTGACGTTCACGAACTCCTTCAGGCCGTAGTGCGACAGCTCTCGGCCGATGCCGGACTTCTTCACGCCGCCGAAGGGAAGGCGCGGATCGGACTTCACCATGTCGTTGATCACGACGAACCCCGCCTCGATCTTCGCGGCGAGCTTTTCGGCCCGCTCGATGTTCCTGCTCCAGATGGACGCGCCGAGACCGTACTCCGTGGCGTTGGCGGCCTTGATTGCCTCTTCCTCGTTCTTGACGATGATGACCGGCGCGATCGGGCCGAACACCTCTTCGGTCAGGACCTTCATGTCCGGTTTCGGATTATAGACCACGGCAGGCGCAAAGAAAAGTCCTTTCTTGGAGGAAGGCTCAAGCTGCACGACCTCGGCGCCCTTTGCCTTCGCGTCCTTGAGCTGGGCGTTCAGGTTGTTGAGGATGTCCCGCCTGGCAACCGGGCCGACGTCCGTGCTCTCGTCCAGGGGATCTCCTAGCTTCAGCTCCTTCAACCGGGAGACGAAGACCTTCTTGAACTCCTCTGCCAACCTGTCCATCACGATGAACCGCTTTGCCGCGATGCAGCTCTGGCCGGCGTTGATCATGCGCGCGTTCGCAGCGGTTTTGCCCGCCTTCTCGATGTCCGCGTCGTCAAGCACGATGAAGGGGTCGGAGCCCCCGAGTTCGAGCACGACTTTTTTGATCTTCTTCCCGGCAAGGGCGCCGATCTGCTCGCCTGCCCTGTTGCTGCCGGTCAGCGATACGGCGTCCACCTTGTCTTCCTCAATGAGCTTCATGGCCGCCTTCGGATCGATCAGCAGCGTCTTGAACACGCTCTCCGGGAAGCCCGCCGCCCTGAACGCGTCTTCGATGGCGAGCGCGGTCATCGACACGTTCGATGCGTGCTTCAGCAGCACCACGTTCCCCGCAATAATCGCCGGGACGCCGGACCGGAAGGCCTGCCAGAACGGGAAGTTCCAGGGCATGATCGCGAGCACGACGCCGAGCGGCTCGAACGCCACGTAGCTCTTCGCGTTCTCGGTCTTGATCGGCTCCGGCTCCAGGAACTTCGCCGCGTTCTCCGCATAATAGTCGGAGAGCCACGCGCACTTCTCGATCTCGGCCAGCGCTTCCTTGATCGGTTTGCCCATCTCCCCCGTTATCAGCCCGGCATAGTTCCTCTTCTCCGCCCTGAGCACCTCGGCCAGCCGCTTGAAGTTCTTTGCCCGCTCCGGGACCGGCACGTCCTTCCACGCACCGAAGGCGGCGCGGGACTTCGCAACCCACGACGACACCTCGGCCGGAGACATTACCAGGAACTCATGGATCACCTTTTCCGTATAGGGATTGATCGACTGGATCGTCATGCCCTTTTCCTTATATTTCGCTAATGAACTGACCTTCATCTTCTCCACCCCCTTCTTCGGGGACGCATAGTTTGCTGTCTTCTTGGCTGATCTCTGTGCACTCGCCTTTTTCTCGCCCATCCGCGTCCCCCTTGATTTTTTCA
>CAKKPG010000026.1 GCA_919901555.1 Nitrospiria bacterium
GCCCGAATCGAAGTAGATCGCCCGGTAATGCCTCTTGCCGTCATTCGCTTTGTAAATGACCGCAGCGAGACGGTGCTTGCAGTTCACTTCCACCTCCCAGTTTTTCGCTTTCGCCATGGCGCCGGCGTCCGGAAGGTTCAGTTCATCAAAGCTGCAAGGCCAGGCGCCCTTCGTCACCTGGTACTGCTGTGCAGCCGAGGCCATCTCTTTAAGCGAGCCGTCCATGACGACCTTTTCCGCCCGGGCCTTGAACGTCATGAACTGCGGTATGGCAATGGCCGCCAGGATCGCGATGATCATCACCAGCATCAGGGGGCCCGCACCGGCCGGGGAGCCCATGGCAAGCATGGGCGCCAAAGGATAGGCGAGGGGATGTCCCCCACGGAGGGCACCGTGCCGGGGTTCTTGTAATTCACGAGCGCCGCGACGCGCTTCGGCAGGAAGGGGTGGCTCGCGTTCAGCTCATATACCGATGTCCAGAAGCCCCTCGTGTCCTCGGCCTGTTTTACAAAAGCGTCGAGGTTCACCTGCCGGCCGTATTTTCCTCCGGCAGCGAGGATGGCAAGCCCTTTTGCCGCAGGACCGAACTCGCCCGCCACCTCGTACCCGCAGCGATCGCAGGAATACTCGCGCGCCTTTGAGTACGCGGGCCAGAGCCAGGGGATGACCCGCGCGGGAATAAGGAACCACACGGATTTCAGGTGCCCCAGGGCCAGGTGGCCGATCTCGTGGCCGATGATCATGTCCATCTCTTTTCCGTTCTCCTCGCATGCTTCGAGGAGGTCGGAATAGAGGACGATAAAGTTTCTGCCGATGAACTTCGTGGCAAAGGCGTTCAGCGCGCCGCCCGCCTGCATCACGTACGCGTCGGGTACTTTTTCAAGCCCGAGCTTCCGCGAAGCTTCCAGGACCTTTTTATGGAGCCCCGGGAACTGGACTTCCGAGATCTTGACCGCGCCGCCCTTGATGTGCGCGATCATGAGCGCATGGGCCACAAAGAGGAAGAACCCGATGAAGAGACCGTAGATGAGGCCCACGATGGTGATGGTGATAACCAGCCATGCCACGAGGGAAAAGAAGAAACTGATGCCGTACAGGACCCGTTCCGATCCTACCCGCAATTCCTGTGCTTTCATATATTTCATCCTCCCGCAAAGAGATAGAGTCCTTATTCGACGAATGTAGCAGGAGTGCCGAGACTTGTCAATTGATAATAAGGGTCTGCAGGCCCCCGAGGCAGGTCTTTGCCGGAGAAGTGAAGCAGCCCGCATCTTCAAGAAATCAACGGGTTAGACGATTTCTTTTCCGCAGGGAATGACGGGAACGGCGCTTTCAATCGCCTGACAGGATAGGCCTGAATTATATTGAGAAGATAGGCCGCGCCGGTTTTTTCCCTTGACAAGTCCACAAGTTACATGGTATTTTATGCCTCTTTCAAAGAGACGAAAGGTTTTATTCGCGAGGAGGGGTCCGGTCATGTATGCTGTTATTCAAACCGGCGGGAAGCAGTACAAGGTTTCCCCCGGAGACGTAGTGAAGGTTGAGAAGCTCGCGGCAAAGGCCGGCGAGACGGTCGAGATAAAGGACGTTTACCTCGTGTCCGACGGCGACACGATGAGTGTGGGCAAACCGATGCTCGCGTCCGCCAAAGTCACGGCCGAAGTGCTGGACGAAAGCAAGGGCGAGAAGGTCCTCATCTTCAAGCACAAGCGCCGCAAGGGCTTTCGCAAGACCATCGGCCACCGGCAGCACTTCACCACCCTGAAGGTGAAAGAAATTAAAGCTTAGAAACAATTTCTAAATCCGAAAACCTAAGCTCTCAATAATGTCTAAATTCCAAATTCGAATGTTTGGAGTTTAGTCATTGTACTTTGGATATTATTTAGGATTTAGCGCTTGGGATTTAGAGTTTGTATTTCCGGAGGAAATAGATATGGCTCATAAAAAAGGCGTCGGCAGTTCAAGGAACGGAAGAGACAGTAATCCGCAGTATTTGGGCGTGAAGCGCTTCGGCGGCGAGAACGTTCACGCGGGCACGATCATCGTGCGCCAGCGCGGGACCAAGATCCACCCCGGTGCGAACGTGGGCAAGGGAAGCGATGATACGCTCTTCGCCATGATCAGCGGCGTGGTGAAGTTCGAGCGCAAGGACAAGACCCGCAAAAAGGTGAGCGTGTACGCGACAGCGTAGCCGGTTATCACGAGTCATCCAAAAAAGAGGGCATGCACCGTGCCTGACAATGCTTCGGGGAAGGCGACATAGATATTCTATGCCGCCTTTTTGTTTGTGCGACAGTATAATCCCAAAGGTATAAAAATTCCGCACTGGCTGACACTCGCACTCGATTCAAATCATGCTTGACAATGCATAGAGGGTGCAATATTCTTGTCCTATATGGGCGTACTATTGTCCGCATGAGGAGAAAAAGCAGGGTAAGGGGGCAAGCGGGGGGTCGCATGAACAATAAAAGGCTTTTCGAAATCCTCATCATCACCCAATGGATCACGGTCATCGCGGGCATTGTCATCGGTCTCATCGAGGAGCGCTCTTTGCCCGATACGCTGCGGGCCTATGTGCTGGAGGCCGGGAGCCGTGATCTGTCATCGTCCGAGAAGATTGCCTACTCTTTTGGGACGTTCCTGCTGGTAGCTTATTTCATCTCCACGATCGGCCTGTTGCGGTTTAAAAACTGGGCACGATGGCTTTATCTCGGCGTCAATGCGGCCGGCCTGATCGCGGCGCTCTTCTTCGGGCCCCGGATTATTACCCCGGTTTCCGGCGTCTTGAGCGACCTGTCCATGGCGCTGATCGGGTTGACGATCGGAGTTGTCTCTGTGTCGGAGGTCCGCAAGGAATTTGTGAAGACGAGTTGATCGTGAGCGGGGCGCTGAAAACAATCATGAACAAGAGATTGAACAAAGAGTGGCATGCGAAAAACAGGATGCCGAAGAACGCGACACTTGATGAGCGCGTGCAGTATCATCTTGAACATTCGAAAAAATGCGGCTGCAGGCCCGTGCCTGAAAGCGTGCTTGCCTACGTGAGATCAAAGGGCAGGCGCTCCCTATAACCACAACAGAGAATCGTCTCATGAAGATCCTTCTTATCGGCTCTTCCCGGTCCACTTTTCCGCCTTGCATTTCCCGTCCAACATCTGTATATTTCTCAGGGAGTTATATTGAATGTCCAATTTCATCGACAGAGTCAAAATTTACGTAAAGGGCGGCCACGGCGGCCCGGGGTGCGTCGCCTTCCGGCGCGAGGCCTTTGTCCCGCGCGGCGGGCCCAGCGGCGGCGACGGGGGCAAGGGCGGCGACGTCATCATCACGGCCGATAAGCAGCTCGGCACCCTCATCGACCTCAAGTACCAGCAGAACTACTGGGCCAAGGACGGCGAACAGGGCCGCGGCAAGGAGCAATCGGGCGCCGACGCTGAAACGATTCTCGTCCGCGTTCCCGTGGGCACCCTTGTGTATGAAGCCGAAACCAGGGAAGTGCTTGTGGACCTCGACGAAGAGGGCAAGGAATTCATTGCCGCCAGGGGCGGCCGCGGTGGAAAAGGGAACGCTTTTTTCAAGTCCGCCACGAACCAGGCGCCGCGGCACGCCCAGCCGGGAGAGCCGGGCGGGGAGTATACTCTGTTCCTGGAGCTGAAGCTCCTGGCGGATGTGGGTCTTGTAGGACTGCCCAACGCGGGAAAATCCACGCTCATCTCGCGCATCTCGTCGGCGAAACCGAAAATTGCGGATTATCCCTTCACCACGCTCACGCCGGTCCTCGGCGTGGTGAAGCCGCAAGGCCGGAGGGGCTTCGTCGTCGCCGACATCCCGGGCCTTATCGAGAACGCGCACAAGGGCGTGGGCCTCGGGTTCGAGTTCCTCCGGCACGTGGAGCGGACGTCCATCCTCCTCCACATGGTGGACGTGTCGGGCATGGTGCCGGGAAACCCGGCGGAGAACTTCAGGAACATCAACAAAGAGCTGAAGCTCTATAGTGAAGATTTAATGAAGAAGTACATGGCCGTTGCTGCTACGAAGATCGATGCAGTTGACCCGGAGAAGCTCGAGGAGTTGGAGAAGCATTGCCGCAAGGAAGGGTATGCGTTCTTCCCCATCTCCGCGGTGACCGGCGCCGGGCTTGAGACGCTCGTGAACTTCCTCGCAGGCAAGGTGGAGGAGGGGAGCGTCGTGAAAGAGGGAACGGGAGAGCCGGTGAAGGGGTGAGGAAGTGCGGAATGCGGAATCACACCTTACCCCGAAGGAAGTGAGGAGAAGGATGGACGATCTTTGATTGTTCCATGATCATCCCTGTCCGGATAGTATGATTTTTCGTAACTACCCAGGTCAGCCACTTCGCTTCGGCGCAAGGCGCGCCAGAGTGCTGGGTGACGATTTCAGCGCTGCGGCGCAGCACCCGCAACGCTTTCGCTTCGCACGCGTTGTTTTGGCAGCGGCGGCGTACCGGTGTTGATCTTGGGCGCGCTTCGTTGCGCCTGTGCTCAGCGGCAGACCTGAGTAGTTATGATTTTTCTATGCAGAAAAATTTCAATATAGAGAGAAAAGCGATCATCACCCAGGCCCGCCGGATCGTCATCAAGGTCGGCAGCGCGGTGCTGGCCTCGTCCGGGGAGGGGCTCGATCAGGCGCGCATGGAACATCTCGCCGCGGAGATTGCTTCCATCATGGCGAATGGCCGCGAGGTGATCCTCGTCTCCTCGGGCGCCATTGTGGCCGGGCTTGCGAAGCTCGGCATGACCAGGACCAAGGGCATGCCCCTTTCGCTGAAGCAGGCGGCCGCGGCCATCGGCCAGTCGAGCCTCATGTGGATGTATGAGAAGGCCTTCGGAAGCCACGGCAGGAAGGTGGCCCAGGTGCTCCTCACCCGCGAGGACCTTTCGAACCGGACGCGGTTCCTGAACGCCCGGAACACGCTCCACACCCTGCTGGAGTTCGGCGTTGTCCCCATCATCAACGAGAACGACACGGTGTCCGTGGACGAGATCAAGTTCGGCGACAACGACAACCTCTCGGGCATGGTCGTGCACCTTGTAGACGCCGATTGTCTCGTCGTCCTTTCCGACATTGACGGCCTCTACACAGCCGATCCCAAGGTGCGGCCCACGGCAGAGCTCATTCCCGTTGTGGAGAAGATCACCGCCGAGATGGAGCGCGGGGCCGGCGATGCCCAGTCGAGCGAGGGCACGGGAGGCATGCGCTCCAAGATCATGACGGCGAAAAAGGTGGGCGCCTACGGCGTCCCCATGGTCATCGTGAACGGAAAGAAGCAGGGAGTGCTCCAGGCGCTCTTTGACGGGAAAGAGGTGGGCACGCTGTTCCTGCCCAAGGCCGACAAAAACCGCAGCAGGAAGCACTGGATCGCCTACACCGCCTGCTCCACCGGCAGGGTCGTGGTGGACGATGGAGGCCGCGAGGCGCTCGTGAAAAAGGGCAAGAGCCTCCTGCCGGGCGGGATCGTGAAGGCGGACGGGAATTTCAAGGTGGGCGACTGCGTGAGCTGCATTGATCTTAAGGGGAATGAATTCGCCCGTGGGCTGACAAAGTATTCATCTGATGACCTGGACAGAATCAAGGGCCTCAAGACCTCGGAGATCGAACGCGTCCTGGGACACAAGGACTACGATGAGGTGATCCATCGAGACGACCTTGTCATATTGTAAATTGAAGATTGAAAATTGGAAATTGTAAAATGGAAAGCGAGAGATGAAGATGGACATCAAGCAGTATGTAACTGATAAAGCAAAAAAGGCCAAGGCCGCATCGCGGGCGCTGGCGAACATCTCCACGGAGATCAAGAACAATGCCCTGTTCAAGATGGCGGCCGGGCTCGAGAAGGAATCCGCCAGGCTCATGGCGGAGAACATGAAGGACCTTGTCGAGGCGGAGAAAAAGGGCCTGTCCAGGGCCATGATCGACCGGTTGACGCTGAATGCCGACCGGATCAAGGCCATGGCCGACGGCCTGCGCGAGGTGGCGGCCCTTCCCGATCCCGTCGGTGAGATCATTAAAATGCGGCGCCGGCCCAACGGCATGGAAGTGGGCAGGATGCGCGTGCCCATCGGGCTCATCGGCATCATCTACGAGTCCCGGCCGAACGTGACGGCCGATTCCGCCGCGCTCTGCATCAAGTCCGGCAACGGGGTGCTGCTCCGGGGAGGCTCCGAGGCCGTTGCATCCAATACGGCCATCGCCGATGTGCTCAATCGGGCAGGCGCCGAGGCAGGCATACCGGAAGGGGCCGTCTCATTCATCGAGAACCCCGACCGGGCCTGCGTCATGGAGATGCTCAAGGCGAACCGGTATATCGACCTCATCATCCCCCGCGGCGGCGAGGGGCTCATCCGCATGGTCTCGGAGAACTCCACCATTCCCGTGATCAAGCACGACAAGGGCGTCTGCCACGTGTACGTGGACTGCAAGGCGGACCTTCCCATGGCCGCGGAGATCTGCTTCAACGCCAAGGTCCAGCGGCCGGGGACGTGCAACGCCATGGAGACCATGCTGGTGCACAGGGACCTGTCCTCATCGTTCCTGCCGGAGATGGTCAAACGGTTCATGAAGGCGGGGGTGGAGATCCGGGGCTGCGCCAAGACCAGGGCGCTTGTGCCCGACGTGAAGGAAGCGACGGACAAGGACTGGGACAGCGAGTACAACGACCTTATCCTGAACGTGAAGGTCGTGGCGAGCATGGAAGACGCCATGGAGCACATCGCCGCCCACGGGTCGCAGCACTCCGAGGCCATTGTTACCACTGATTACGAGAACAGCCGCCGGTTCCTGCGCGAGGTGGACGCTTCGGCGGTCTTTGTGAACGCCTCGACGCGGCTGAATGACGGATACGAGTTCGGCCTGGGCGCCGAGATCGGCATTTCCACGACGCGGATCCATGCACGGGGGCCCATGGGGCTGGAAGAGCTCACCTCTACGAAGTTCATCGTGCTCGGGAGCGGGCAGATAAGAAGATAAATTGCGGATTTCGGATTGCGGAATAAAAGCAGGCGCGGGCCCTGAAAACAAAAATCCGCAATCCGCAATCCGAAATTGAAACCGGAGGCATCTTGGCACAGAAACTGGGCATCCTCGGCGGGACGTTCAACCCCGTACATTACGGCCACCTGGCTGCGGCAGAAGAGATACGGGACCGGCTGAAGCTTGACCGGGTGCTTTTTATTCCTTCCTTTCTCCCTCCGCACAAGCACGAGGAGGACGTGCCGTCGGCCGCGCAGCGGCTGGAGATGGTGAGGCTCGCCATCGCGGGAAACCCCAATTTCAAGCTTTCCGATATCGAAGTCCGGCGGGGCGGCAAATCCTATACCATAGACACCATCGAGGCCCTGCTCCAGCAGTATCCCGGCACGGAGCTCTCCTTCATCACCGGCCTTGATTCATTCCTGGAGATACAGACCTGGAAAGACTGGGAGCGGCTCCTGAGTCTCTGCTCTTTTGTCGTGCTCTCGCGGCCGGGATATACGTTCGCCGACCTGGCGAAGATCGGGTTTATGAAACAGGCTGAGCAGGACCTCAGGGCGCTGGACACCGGGCAGGTGGTGCAGGCCGTTGTGGGGTGCGGCGGGTTCAAGGTCTATCTCGAGCTGATCCCGTTTTACGAAATCTCGTCCACCGATATCCGTGCGCGGGTGCACGGGGGCAGGACCATTAAATACCACTTGCCTGAAACAGTGGAACACTATATAATTGAAAATAAATTATACGCTTAGTTCGTGCACTGGAAATCTATGTTGAGCTCACGGGAAACGGCCCTCTTGTCCGCCGAGGCGGCGGACGCCAAAAAGGCATTCGATATTCTGATCCTCGACCTCCGGGGGCTTACCTATATCACCGATTATTTTGTGATCTGTTCGGGCGGCAGCACCACGCAGGCTGGCGCGGTCGCCGATTGGATCGGCCAGACCATGGCGCAGGCCGGCATCCGCCCCGATCATATTGAAGGACAGGCCGAGGCCCATTGGGTGCTCATGGACTACGGAGATGTGGTGGTGCACATCTTTGAGGTGCAGACGCGGGCATACTACGCCCTGGAGAAAATCTGGGGAGACGCTCCCCGCGTCCCGGCGCCCGAGAAGGCGGGACTGCCCGCCCTATGAAGCTCAGCATCATCTGCATGGGCAAGACCAGGGAACGGTTCGTGCAGGAAGGGTTGGCGAAGTACCTGCGGTTCCTCAAGCCCTACGCGGATGTGGAGATCAGGGAACTCAAGGAAGAGAAGATCCATGACCTCAAGGACGCGCCGGCCGTCCGAAAGAAGGAGGCCGAGAAGATATTCAAGGCCGTGCGCGCAGGAGCGCTGCTGGTCGCACTGGACGAGCGGGGGCAGGAATTCACCTCCCACGATTTTGCCCGGTTCATGAACAGCGCCCTCGAGAACGGCGTCCGGGAAATGGCCTTTGTGCTCGGAGGCGCCATGGGCCTCGATGAAGCGGTGACCGGGAAGGCGAACAGGGTGATCGCCATGTCCCGCTGGACGCTGACCCATGAAATGGCCCGGCTCGCGCTCCTGGAGCAGCTGTACCGGGCGTTCACGATCATCACGGGCAAGACGTACCACTATTGAACCAATGGTAAATTGAAGATTGAAAATTGGAAACTGAATAGTCAACCAAATTTCATTTTTCAATTTAAAATCTCCAATTTTCAGTTTTCAATAGATGGTTCTTAGGAGAAAGGAAGAGGGATGCGATACGTTGTGACTGTTCTGGTAATCCTGGCGGCGGTGTTCGTGGTGCTGCTCGTGGAGTTTAATCAAGCGCTGATCACGGTGAACATCAGCCCCACGAAGGCGTACGAGCTGTCGAAGTCGTCATTTTTCCTCATCTCGCTGTCCCTCGGCGCGGGAGCGGTCCTCCTCCTCTACCTCATCCGCGACATCAAGCGACTGCTCCGCAGCCTCAAGGTGCAGCGTGATCAGAAGCGCCAGACAAGGATCCAGGAGCTCTATACGAAGGGCCTCAACTCCCTGATCGCCAAACGGAACCCCGATGCGACCACCTTTTTCCAAAAGGTGCTGACCATCGACCCGAACCACGTGGACACGCTCCTCCGGATGGGCATTACCCAGCTCCGGCAGAAGAACCCTCAGGAGGCCATCCGCCTTCACCAGAAGGCGCTGACCCTGGACAGCAGCAACCAGGAGGTCATGTTCTCGCTGGCCGCGGATTACGAAGAGGCCAAGCGCTACGAGGAGGCCATCAAGGTCTACAAAGAGGCCATTGCCAGGGACCCGTCGAACCTCACGGCGCTCATCAAGCTGCGGGACCTCTACCAGAAGCTCAACCACTGGGAGGAGCTGTACGAGACCCAGAGCAAGCTGCTCGCCAATGCGCTCGCGCCGTCGGAGCAGGACGTGGAACACCGCAGGCTTGTGGGCTTCAAATACGAGTTCGGCCGCTCCCTCCTTGAAGCAGGCGACCTGGAGCGCGCGCGGAAGATATTCCGCGGCGTTATCAAGCTCGACAAGGACTTCATTCCCGCCTATCTGGGGCTCGGCGAGGTCTTCCTGGAAGAAGGCAAGGCGAAGGAGGCGGCGGAGCTCTGGGAAAAGGCGTACAAGATGACCTCGTCGGTACTGCTTCTTTATCGGCTTGAGGACCTCTATCTCAAGCAGGGAGAACCGGGCAAGGCCATCGAGATCTATAACCAGGCCGTGAGCTGGAAACCCCAGGACATCACGCTCAAGTTCTTTCTGGGCAAGCTCTACTACCGCCTCGAGATGATCGATGAGGCCTTTGACATTCTCTCCTCCGTGGACTGGGGGGACAAGGAACTTCCCGACGTGCACAAGCTTCTGGGGAACATTTATCTGCGGAGAGGCTCCCTGGGGCTGGCCGCGTCGGAGTTCAAGAAAGCCCTCGGCTTCCGCAAGCAGATCATCATTCCCTACGTGTGCTCGAACTGCGAACACAAGACCATGGAGTGGGCCGGCCGTTGCCCCAACTGCGGCAAGTGGAACACTTTCGGTGTGAACCTGGAAAAGACCTGCTGACACGGCAAATACCGGACGCCGAGCGCCGAATGACAAACAAATTCCATTCATCGAGCGCGAAATTCCAAACAGTTTGTTATTCGTAACTACTCAGGTCAGCCACTTCGCTTCGGCGCAAGGCGCGCCGGCGTGCCATTGCCCTGCAACGCTGTCGGTACCCGTACCCGCAGCGCTTTCGCTGCGCGCGCTTTTTGCGCCTGTGCTCAGCGGCAGACCTGAGCAGTTACTATTACTTGGGATTTGCGATTTGAAGTTTGGAAATTCCCGGTAAAGGAGCCTGAATGACGGGAAAGCCGGTACTGTTAATAGTTCTCGACGGATGGGGAATCAACGAGAACAACGGGGGGAATGCCATTGCCGCGGCCCAGGCCCCCATCTACCGGAGTCTCCTCAGGGACTACCCCCATACCAGGCTCGTGGCCTCGGGCGAGGCCGTGGGGCTGTCCGACGGCCAGATGGGAAACTCCGAGGTGGGACACCTGAACCTCGGCGCCGGCAGGGTCGTGTACCAGGATTCAACGCGAATCACCAAGGCCATCCGGGAAGGGGAATTATTCAAAAATCCCGCGCTGCTTTCGGCCATGGAAGCGGCAAAAAAGAACGGGGCATCGCTCCACCTCCTGGGGCTTCTCTCCGACGGCGGCGTACACAGCCATCTCGGCCATATTTTCGCCCTCTTCGACATGGCAAAGGCCCAGGGCCTTAAGCGGGTGTTCTTCCACGCCTTCCTGGACGGCAGGGACACGCCGCCCCGGAGCGCCCTCGGATACATTACGCAACTGGAAGACCATTGCGCCAAGATCGGCGTCGGCCGGATCGCAACCGTTTCCGGCCGGTACTACGCCATGGACCGGGACAAGCGCTGGGAGCGGGTGCAAAAGGCCTACGAGATAATGGTCCTCTCTGAAGGGATCAGGAAGCTCTCCGCTGCGGAGGCGGTGCGGCAGAGTTATGAAAACAACAAGAGCGACGAGTTCATGCTCCCCACGGTGATCCTCGGACCGCGGACCAATCGGCCCGTTGCCGCTCTCCATTCCGGCGACGCCGTGATCTTCTGTAATTTTCGTTCCGACCGGGCGCGCGAAATAACCCGTGCGCTTACGGACCCGGACTTCGATGGTTTCAAGAGGAGCCTGTTCCCCAGGCTCAACCCTTTTGTCTGCCTCACCACCTATGACGAGACCTTCGACTTGCCCGTTGCCTTTCCGCCGGTCCGGCTCAAGAACATCCTGGGCGAGGTCGTGAGCGGCCGAGGCGTCCGGCAGCTCCGCATCGCAGAGACCGAGAAATACGCCCACGTCACCTTTTTTTTCAACGGCGGCGAGGAGCCTCCCTTTGCGCTGGAAGACCGCGTGCTCATCCCCTCTCCCCGTGACGTGGCCACCTACGATAAAAAACCGGAGATGAGCGCCCGGGAGATTACGGACGCGCTGGTCAAGCATATCCGCTCAGGACAGTACGGGTTCATCCTGGCGAACTATGCAAATCCCGACATGGTCGGCCATACCGGCATACTTGAAGCGGCGATCAAGGCCGTGGAGGTCATCGACGAATGCCTGGCGAAAGTGCTCGGTGCCGCCCAGGAGGCGGGGTTTATCGTGATCATCACCGCGGACCACGGCAACCTCGAAATCATGCAGGACAACCGGACCGGCCAGCCCCACACCGCCCATACAACGGACCCTGTGCCGTTCATCCTTATCGGCACAAAGGCCGCACTCCGGGACAACGGCCTCCTCGGAGATGTTGCCCCGACCGTGCTCGACCTCATGGGCATCGAGCAGCCGGCGGAGATGACGGGAAAGAGCCTGATA
>CAKKPG010000027.1 GCA_919901555.1 Nitrospiria bacterium
TGAGGTTTTCTAATTTTTAAATTCGTCGTGTTTTCTTTGTGCCTTAGAGCCTTCGTGGCTGAATTTTGTTTTCATTTTAGCAAGAATTTTATTCTCAAGATTTAAAAGGAGGTTTCGCATGAAGTCTCGCTGGTCCGGAATCATCGCGTTCTGTTTAGTTGTGTTCCTGTCCTTATCACCCACCATATCCCCGGGGCAGACATCGGCCCCGAAAGAACTGGTGATCACGCACCATAGCCCGGAAGGGGAGAACGACGGGCAGGTGCAGATCCAGGTCTTGTTCAACAGGCCCGTGGTCCCGCTGGGCACGCTGGACGATCCGGCGCGAAGAGAAGTGCTCTCCCACTTCCGCATCAGTCCCGCCGTGGAAGGCGCGTTCCGGCTTCTCGGCACCAATGCCGTGGTCTTCGAGCCGAAGCGCCATCTCACCCTGGCCACGGAATACCGCATCACCGTCTCCAAGGGCATCAAAGCTATTGATGGCAGCGTACTCAGCTCCGATCTGACCTGGACGTTCCGCACGCCGGGCCCGAGGATAGAATATATCACTCCCAACAACGTTACTCACGCTTTACCGAACCAGGAAATCTCCCTTGCCTCGAACCAGCCGCTTGATATCTATTCCCTGATCGAACGCACCCGGTTTATCGAGACGCGCTTCATGGCGAAGGAACAGCCCGTTTCCTTCGAAGTCGTTGCTGCCAAGGAAAACCTGAAAGAGACTGAAGACCTCGGCATGGAGCGACGCCAGTACCGCTACATCATAAAGCCCCGCAATCCCTTAAAGCTCGACACCAAGTATGCCGTCACGGTGCAGGCCGGCGTGCGGGGAAAGGAAGGGAACCTTACAACGCCCGCGGCGGTCACGGCCTCGTTCAAGACCTACGGGCCGTTCCGGTTCAACGGCATCGAGCCGCAGCCCGAGAGCACCTACAACAACCTGAACCCCTCGTACCAGCTTGTCTTTACCAACGGCGTGTCCCAGGAGCAGATGGACAAGAACGTAAAATTAAAGGCAGGCGAACGGGCCACGCTCACGGAAAAACTTTTTGGATTTCTCTCAAAGGTCACGAAGGGCCGTGAGAGGCGCACGGCCCTTGCTTCGCAGGAGTCTCTTTTCTCGTCCTATGACGGGCCCATCGTGCGGATCAGCAACACGCCCCTCAACCCGGACACGAACTATGAGCTGACGGTCCTCAAGGACCTTACGGACATTTACGGCCAGAAGCTCCAGAACCCCCAGGACGTCCGGTTCCGGTCGGGAAACCTTCAGCCGGCGGTGGTGGCCCGGAGCGGCATGTACGTCATTTCCAAAAAGGTCGACCCCCTGCTGCCGGTGGGCCTGCAGGCCGTGGACAAGCTCTATTCCAAAATGGCTGCGCTCACGCCCGAGGACCTGCTGGGAGTTCATGATATGCGGTATGGTCTTGACAGCCTGTTGAAAAAGTCCAAGGGCGACTATTCGATATTGCCGGGCGTAAAGGAGCGGAACAAGCCTGAGCGCCGCGATATTGATCTGAAGCCCCGGTTCAACAAGGAGGGTTTCGGCGCCCTGCTGTATGATTTTTACGCGCCTGAGGAGGCAAAACGGTGGAACCGATCTTATGGCAGTAAGGACCAGATACACCACACGGGCCTCATTTTCCGGACCGACCTGGGCGTTCACTTCAAGATATCGCCCCGGGAAGGCCTGCTCCTGGCAAACAGCCTGATAACGGGCGACGCTGTCCCCGGCGTAAAGGTCTCCCTTTACCGCGAAGAAAGTGCGTCAGCGCCCTGCGCCACGGGTGTAACCGACGCCACGGGGCTCTGGAGTTTGGGAGAAAAGGAACTCCTGGCCTGCACCAGGCGCACGATCACGAATAAGGTCGTGAATAAAGAAGAGCCGGCAGAAGGAGATGAGGACGACGTACACTATGACCGGAGCCGCTACGGCGACGCGAAGCCGCCCAGGCTTGCCGTGGTCGTCGCGAAGGGCGCGGACTGGACGTTCCTTCAGGCCCAGGGAGAAGGGAACCCGCCGGTCTGGAATTTCGGCGTGTCCCCGGCCTGGGAAGCGGAGCGGCCCGTCGCAGCGGGGACGATCTTCTCGGACCGGCAGATCTACCGTCTGGGCGAGACCGTGGAGCTCAAGGGCGTTGTACGCTACCTTTCCTACGGCGAGCTGAAGAAGGAATCAGGCGCTGAATATGAAATTGAACTCATCGATCCCCACGGGGCGCGGACCAAGCTTTCTCCTGTCAAGGTGAGCGAGTTCGGCACCTTCAACATCACCATTCCCATCAAGAAGAACATGGCCCTGGGCCATTACGGCGTCACGGCATCATCAAAGGGCAAGAACCTCCGCTACCGCGGCGGCTTCCAGGTGGCGCAGTTCCGGGCGCCCGATTTCAAGGCGAGCATTGCGCCTGAGAAGTCTCTCGTTATCGTCGGAGAGGACCTGAAGGCCACGGTAAAGGCCGAGTACTATTTCGGGGCACCCATGGCCGGGTCGCGCACCTCGTGGAACGTGACGCGGAAACGCACGATCTACTGGCCCCAGGGCTGGGAGGGGATGTCCTTCGGCATTCCCGAGTGGATCGACCGGGAAGGCATGGCAGCGGAGTCATCGGTCAATGTGGCGTCGAACTATTTCGACCTCGACCGGGACGGCAAAGGCGCCATCCGCATCCCCGTGCCCAAGGGCGACGTGACGCGGCCCATGCTTTACAGCTTCGACATCGAGGTGAAGGACCCCAGCGAGCAGACCGTGGGCGCGGCAACGACGGCCACCGTCCTGCCCTATCCTGTCCTTGCCGGCATGAAGCTTGTTGACTGGTTCGGGGAGGCAAAGAAACCTCTGGCAATCAACGTCGTTGCCGTTGCCCCGGACGGCAAGGCACGGCCGGGCACGGCCATGGTGGTGAAGCTCATCAAGCGCGACTGGCACGCACTGAGCAAGGTCATCCGGCCCGGCCAGGAGAGCACCGAGTCCCAGATGGTGGACAAGGAAGTGGCCAAGTGTGAAGTGACGAGCGGGCCCAAGCCCGTTTCTTGTACCGTCATCCCTCCGGCAGCCGGATACTATATTGTCCAGACGGGGTTCAAGGACAAGGAGAACGCCGGCACCGAGGCAAAGGTCACGTTCTACGCCTCGGGCCGTGAAATGGTGGGCTGGTCCGGAACGGAGTACGACCGGGTGGACGTGGTCCTGGACAAGGAGAAGTACGCGCCCGGCGAGACCGCACGGGCGCTGATCAAGTCCCCCTATCCCGCGGCGGAGATGCTCTTCACCGTGGAGCGGGAAAAGTTTTTTATCAAAAAACGACGGCTCGCCGAGGGCGGTGCGGTGATCGTGGAGTTCAAGGTCACGAAGGAGATGATCCCCAATGCCTACGTGGGCGTTGCCCTAATCCGCAAGGGCGCGCCCGCTTCGGGCCAGGAGCCTGAGGACGATCATCAATTCAAGGTCGGCTACGCGCCCTTTAATGTCTCTGCCGAGGAAAAACGGCTTAGCGTATCGGTTGTGCCGGAGAAGAAGAACGCCAGGCCTGCCGAAGAATTGAAGGTTGATTTCGAGGTCAGAGACCAGGCCGGCAAGCCCGCACCGGGCGAGGTCGTGGTCATGGTGGTGGACGAGGCGATCCTGGCGCTCACGGGATATGCTCCGCCTGATCTGGTGTCGGTCATCTACCCCCACCGCGGTCTTTCCATGCGCCCGAGCGACAACAGAAGGTTCCTGCTCCATCAGCAGAAGTTCTCGGAAAAAGGGAATGACGGAGGCGGCGGGGACGGGCCGTCGGTGGCTGTCCGCCAGCTCTTCCAGAACCGGGCCTATTACAACCCGTCGCTCATGACCGGCTCCGACGGCAAGGCCTCGATCAAGTTTAAATTGCCCGACAATCTGACCCAGTGGCGCATCATGGCCGTGGCGGTTACCAAGGACGACCGGTTCGGCGACGGCAAGGCGCCCGTGACGGTCTCTCTGCCCCTCGTGAGCCGTCCGGTATTGCCGCGTTTCACGAGACTCGGCGACAGCTTCAAGGCCGGCGTCACGATCCAGGTCTCCGGTGACGTTGCCGGCGAGGTCACGGTCTCGGCGTCACTTCCCGAGAAAAACAGTGTCATCCTGTTCACGGGCCAGGATGTCAATGCGAAGGCCACGGTGCCGGTGAAGCCCGGTGAGACGAAGAAGGTTCTCTTCCCCTATATCGCCAGGACCCCGGGGAATGCTCCGCTCAAGTTCATTACGCACTTTGAAGGCAAGGACAAAGACGGCAAGGCAGTAACCCACGACGATGCCGTGCAGATGACGCTCGCGGTCCAGGACCTTCCTCCAACGGAGACCACGGTGGCCGTGGGAGAAACGGACAAGGAGAGCCTGGAAAAACTGAACGTCCCATCCGCGGGCATCCGTCCCGACTCGGGCGGGCTTTCGATCTCGCTGGCAAGCACGGCCCTGGCACAGCTCGACGAGGGCGCCCGGTATCTCGTGTCCTATCCCTACGGGTGCCTGGAGCAGCGGACGAGCCTTCTGCTTCCGCTCATGGAACTGCAGGAACTGTCAAAGACGTTCAAATTCGATCTGCAGGCCTCGAAGCCCGTCCCCGAGGTGATCAAGGCCAACCTGGCCCTGGTGCTGACGCTTCAGCATTCCGACGGCGGGTTCAGGTACTGGTCATCGAGCCGCGAATCGGACCGCTGGCTCTCGCCGTACGTGGCGAAGCTTCTGGCGCGGGCAGAGGAACTTCACTACGACGTGCCGAAGGAGGCAAAGGAAAAACTCGGCGCTTATCTTAAAAACAGCCTCAAGGACATTCCCTGGTACATGCGCCTCTGTTCATGGAGATGTATCGCGTACTACCGTCTGAACATCCTCACCGGCATGCGTTACCTGGGCCTGTCCGATGAGTCCTACTACCAGGACATTTACAGCCGCAGGAAGGAACTGGGCCTTGACGGTACGGTCAAGCTGGCCTGGCTCCTGTCCCAGCTTCCCTCGTGGAAGGAGCAGTCCTCGGTCCTGTTCGAAGAGATCAAAAAAGGCATGTTCATCACCGCTGCCACGGCCCATATCGAAGATAGGGCGGACCTGCCGGCATCGTGGGGCTGGATGGACTCGGCCGTGATCAGGACGAGCCAGGCCCTGGACGTGTTCCTGATCCGCGAGCCGAACAATCCCTTTGTGGCGAAGATGGCCCGGTATATCCTGAACGCCCGCAAGAACGGCCGCTGGCGGTACACTTACGAGAACGCCGCGGCCCTTGACGCCCTCTTGATGGTGCTCAAGAAAAAGGAGAACGTGGAGCCCGATTATACGGCCACGGTGCTCCTGGCCGGCAGGAAGGTGCTCGAGGCCGAGCGGAAAGGCTATGATACGAAATTGGTGGAAGGCCGCGTAGAGGCAAAGGACCTGCCCGTGGGCATGTCGGACCTTGCAATCAAAAAGAAAGGCAAGGGATCGCTCTATTATACGCTGCGGTACTCCTATAAGCTCCGCGGGCCTCAGCCGCCGCGACAGGAAGGGTTCTACGTTGAGAGAAAGATCACCCGCTTCGATCCTGCAAGGGCCACGACGGCTGAAAAAGAATCCTTGAAGGAAATCCCGCTCGGCCAGGTTGCTATAGTAGAGCTCACCGTCATCGTGCCCCAGGCCGCATACCGCTTTGTGGTGGATGATCCTCTGCCGGCAGGTCTGGAGCCCATTGACACGAGCCTCAAGACAACGTCAAGGCGCTATGAGACCGACGAGGAAGAG
Organism: Nitrospiria bacterium; assembly: GCA_919901555.1. GTDB lineage: Bacteria > Nitrospirota > UBA9217 > UBA9217 > UBA9217 > CAKKPG01. The sequence continues at coordinate 5,738 of CAKKPG010000027.1, forward strand.
CAGGGGAGGGGCCGCGACGAATACGGGTGGTCCTACAGCTATAACCCCTTTAACCACGTGGAACGTCATGACGACAGCGTGAAGCTCTTCGCCGACGAGATCGAGGCCGGCGTGTACCATTACAAGTACATGGCCCGCGCCACGACGCCGGGAGTGTTCGAGCTCCCCGGCGCCACGGCCACGCTCATGTACGAGCCCGAGCAGTTCGGCCGCAGCGCGGAGGGCACGTTCAAGGTGACGGAGTAGGGGTCACGCCACGGCGTGATGTGGCTGCCCAATTGCGGAATTGAAACAGTCCTTCCTTCCTCTCCCTTCGGGGAGAGGACAGAGGTGAGGGGGGAGTTGCAATTCAGCCTGCGGGCAGACATGCGCTCGCAAATGGACATTTCTATTTTGGCTTGACAACCAAAACATTTCGCCTTGATTTTACAGACGCATTTCATATATAATTTACATAGCTTCATTGAGCGGAGAAGGGATGGGGCATCAGGACAAGCTGATTGAGCGTATATTGGATGGTACCTCCGATGCGAACATTTCTTTTCATGAAATGTGCCGGTTACTCCGGAGCCTGGGCTTTCAGGAGCGCGTTCGCGGCAGCCATCATATTTTTACGCGACAAGATGTTGCGGAGATTTTGAATGTACAACCCAAGGGCGCCAAGGCCAAGCCGTATCAGGTAAAGCAAATACGCAGCGTAATCGTAAAATATAAATTGCGGGGTGAAAGGAATGATTAAATACGAGGTAATTATTTATTGGAGCAACGAAGATCAGGCCTTTATCGCGGAGGTCCCTGAATTACCGGGGTGCGCGGCGGACGGGGCAACGTACCAGGAAGCCCTGTCCAATCTCGAAGTGGTGATCCAAGAATGGATCGAAGCGGCCAAGGAGATGGGCAGGCCCATTCCCGAGCCCAGAGGCCGGCTGGCGTTTGCGTAGCGCAGGGGCGGCTATCGCATTATCTTCATCCCTTTCATAGCGCATCGCAAAACCCGTCGTGTGTCTGAAAAACGGGCCTCCCTCATTAAATTACCGTATCAAAGCATACCATTTTTCCGTGTTCAACGAATTCGTCAATCACAAGCCCAGGCCTTTCATGCCCGTCGAAGTTGTTGGGTAGGACGATTCTGCCGGGGTCACGGAGACACACATGGCGGCAAGGCAGATGGATCGAGAATCCGTCAACGCACATTTGAAGAGTAAATGAAAAGGCATGGTTCGTCCCGCTTCGGGCGCCGTGCCTTTTCTGTTTTGTTCAGCGCTCTTGCATCAGGTTCTCGACATATATCCTGGATGAGCTGGAGGCATCATGGCATACAACAAAGACAGGACAAAGTGGATGAAATGACGCTTGCGCTCCTGTATCTTGTCATGGAGAAAAGCAAAGAGGGCACAAGGGCGTGGAAGGGGTTCGACCGGGACACGATGGACCGGCTGCACGAGAAGGGGTACATCAGCGACCCGAAGAGCAAGGCGAAGTCGGTTGCCCTTTCAGATGAAGGCGCGCGGCCGGCGGAGGAGTTGTTCAAGAAGCATTTTTCAGTGTGATGACGGAATCCCTGCTCGGCGTGATCGCTGATCGGCAGTGGGCGTGAATCGGCAGAGGAAGGGCGGGGAATGGCGATTTTCAAGCCTGGCCCCAAGAGCATGTAAGTACACATGATTTTGATATTGCAAACAACCGGAATTTGCTTTAAAATTGATTTAGATTCCGCATGATTTAGATTCCGCATAAATGGAGGTATGTCAATGTCATACAAAGGTGTCGTTAAAGACAATGTTGTGATACTGGAAAAAAGCACCAACCTTCACGACGGCACTCACGTCATAGTGATTCCCGAGGAAGAATTAAAAGAGAAGCCCGATTTTGACGCTGATCCGTTCTTGAATGTCGATGCCTGGGCTCCTACGCCCCCCCCGGATGCACCACGGGATCTGGCGAGCAGACATGATTTTTATCTCTACGGAAAGCAGAGATAATGGAGAGGGGGACCGCCGTTTTCGTAGATTCAGTCGGTTGGATAGCGCTTGTCCACCGCGGCGATGAAGGGATCGCCAGGGCGTTGACATCAGATCATCATTTTAAACAGGCAGGTTTTGAGAAACTGATGTAAAAAGTCGCCGTCTGTATTTTTCCATTATGCGATTTTATCCTCCGAAAGATGTTTGGTAAACCCCGTTGTTGCACCATGTCGTCGGAGATCACGGTGTTTGGTCGTCCCAACTCAAGTCAATAACGTTCTTCAACGAGGCTTGCGGAAACTCATTTTTCGTGAACTCCAGAATGTTTGGCAAAAAGTGCGCTTGGTACTGTATCGATGCGGTTAAACCGATTCTGCTCCAATGAGTTTCTGCAACAACGGGGTAAAGACATGCACGAAGGCGCGGGAAAAGCTGACGCGCTTCAGGAAAAAGGCTGAATCCTTCAAGGCTAAATACAATCTGAAAACACGGCTCGCGGAAAGACACCGAGAGTTGACCCGGGCCAAGACATAGGCATCGAAAGGCATGGTATGATCGAAGCAGGTTACCATGCCTCTATTTTTTTCACTTTGCGAGCTTGGCGGCTTTGCGCGAGATAATATGTGGGCGTGGAAGGGGTTCGACTGGGACACGATGAACCGGCTGCACGAGAAGGGGTACATCAGCGATCCGAAGAGCAAGGCGAAGTCGGTCGCCGTTTCCGAGGAGGGAGCGCGGCTGGCAGAGGAGTTGTTTAAGAAGTATTTTGCGATGTGATGCGGGGTGCTTTGCTCAGCTAATTGCTGACCGTTAAAATAAAATTTCATGTAAGGATGCAGAGTTTAATAAGGAAACATCAAGAAAGTACAAGGTATGCGAAATAACCGTTCTTGAAAATATCTTTTAGACGATGAACGATCCAGCTGGCGGGTTATCATGCGATAAGATCATTGCGCGCCTTGCCGATTACGTAAAAATGGAGGTGCGTATAGATGATCTCGATGCTGATAAAATCGAAAGCCTTGGCGAAGAACTCTTTTATTCTTGGTACAGCCACCATGAGTACGTTATCGGTTCGAACGAACTCGGCTCTTTAATTCTCGGAGTCACAGTACCAGCTTCGCTTTCAAAGTTCGTTCGTGAGGCAAAAGACTGCTATGCGTTTCAGCAATATAATGCAGCCTATGGACTTTGCAGAATCATTATTGAAGCAAGCGTACGCGACATCTGCTTCAAGAAACTGCTGCTCCCAGAAGGTGCAGATAATGCTATCTACACTAATAAATATTGGTGGCGGGAACTTAGCGGTAAAGTCTCAAGCGGCGTGTTGAAGGATCGTCTTGACGGGCTCTATGACGAGCTATGCACATTGATCCACGGGCGAAAGACAGTTACACGGGAAGAAGCCCGCCATGCCTTCGGGGAGACGCTGAAACTCATTCAGGATCTCTATACGCAGCATGGTTTGTGACGGGAAATGAGAAAAGATGCAAGAACGTAAAGATGATATTGCAATCTTTTAAATAATCGTACCAGTAGAAAATAGATGAAAAGCCTCTCTTAGTATAAGTTTGCCGTCAGGAGGAGATGTAACATGAAAAAATGTCCCTTTTGCGCCGAGGAGATTCAAGAAGAGGCGATAAAATGTAAACATTGCGGTGAATGGTTAAGGGAAAAGGGTAAACCTATCGCTGAAGTACCGGCACCGCCCCCCACACTTACTCTGCAAATTCAAAACTATCTGTTCCAGCAAAACCTCCCCTTGAATTAAAAGATATAAGCTCACGAAGGTTGATTACTCGTGTAGTATTGATACCCATTGCTGTAATCCTAATGGACTTCAGCTTAAAATTTGTCTTTTGGGATTTTATCAAAGAAATTACTGAAAATCAGTGGAATGCTATGGTATATTTTTTCTATTTTTCCTTGGGGATCTGGATAGCAGATTATATTTACAGATTTAAAAAATTTGCTTTAATCACAGTTCTTTCAATTTTCACTTTATTTGCTTTAAAATATTTCCTCATTAGCATATACAAACCCGCTTTGGTTAATTTGGTGATGGTAAATACCATTGCAGAGGTAGTCCCCAAAGCCCTGATCATACTATAAGCAAGGGATCACGAATGATTCCCGTCGGCACAAATCTCGAACTTAAAAAACTCCCCACAGCCACCCTTGCCATCATCGGGGTCAACATCCTTGTGTTTGCTGTCGAGGCGATGCTGCCTTCCCGCAGCCTGGAGTGGGTGTTCCAGCACTTCGCCTTCAGCGCGTATACGAAGAACCCCTTTTCTCCCATCACCGCCATGTTCCTGCACGGCGATATTTTCCATATTGTCGGCAACATGCTCTTTCTCTGGATTTTCGGCGGGCCGGTGGAGAACCGCGTCGGGACAAAGGCATTTATTGTTTACTATTTCGGCGCCGGGCTCTGGTCAAAGGCTCTCTGGGTGATCATGACGCTTGTTGCTGATCCGTTGTCTACGGCTCCTGTTATCGGCGCTTCCGGCGCCATCTCGGGCATGATCGCTCTTTACCTCTACCGCTGCTTCCACTCAAAACTCAAAATGGTCCTTGACCCCCTGTTCTTCCCTTTTAAGATCAATATCCCCGCGGCGCCGATCATTATCTTCTGGTTTTACCTGGACGTCAGACACGGCATCGCCTCCCTCTCTCAACCCGCAGGCGTGGCCTACTGGGGGCATGTAGGCGGATTTTTGTTCGGCCTTGCCGTGGGCCGCGTTAAAAAGTACGGACACGAGGGGCGGTTGGAGCATCTCAGGGATGCCATATTGAAAAAGCTCGAAGGTGGCGGGGGATGGCAGGCGGCGGAAAAGGAACTGCTCAAACTTCTCCGAATCGCGCCCAGGGACGCCGAGGTGCATCATGAGTTGGCGCGGCTGTATGCGGACAAAGATCAATCGTCAAAGGCGGAGGAACGTTACCAGTTCGCGATTCAGCAGTATTTTCTGGCCAATCCGCTCCACGGCGCCTTCGCCGTGCTTGAGCATTTCGACGCCCTCAAAAGGCCGATGGCCGTCCATTATCACCTGAAGGCCGCTGAAGTGCTTGCGTCTAATTCTTTTGCAGAAGACGCTTACCGGGCGCTCCTGCCCGTGATAAAGGTCATGAATGACAGAAGCGCGCTCATGGAACGGGCCATGGCCCTTTTCATCAAGCTCAGTCGGCATCTGGACAAAAAAGAGGAAGCAGGCGAGTCGACACGGATGTTTCAAGAGAATTTTCCCGGCAGTAAATACGGCGAGGAAATCAGAAAGGCGCTCGCCATGAAGCCGGGTGAACTGTTCCCCAAAAAGGCTTCCCCGCCGACGGCGCACGTAAAGAAAGAGCTTCTGGATGAGGACGATGAAGGGCCTCAGAACACGGTGCTGCGCACGCTCGGCTTTAGCGCGGGAATAATCAGCGACCCCCTGTTTCTGCTCGTCTGGATATTGACGACCTGTATTTATGAATTCGGGCTGATTATGACAGGAGCGTCGGAAGAGCGTATCTGGCAGATGCAGATATATGTTTTTCTGTTTGCCTTCGCCGTCACCGCGGTCTTCCGGACGAACTGGCTCGGCCTTTTCAGCCATGCAAGCAGGCGGTCAGAGGAAACGGCGCGGGAGGAAGTGGACGTCTCCATGACCTATAACCGGGCAGTGCTTGCGGAGTGGGGCGAAGATTACCCAAAGGCCGCGGAGCTTTATGAAAAGGTGTTGGCGAAGGAGCCGGATAACGTTCAGGCGCGCTTTAACCTTGCCCGCATCTATCATCACCGGCTGACAGATATGAACAACGCCTTGCGGCAATATCGAAAGCTCATTGAGCTCCTGCCGCCGGAGCACCCCTTTCATCGTGACGCGCAGGATGTGATACAAAACTCCATATCCGCGAAGAAGGCGACTCAAAAAAATTAAAAAACTTTTATAATGCGACACAGGGACGGTCCGGGGAAATTGTTCCCCGTGCGGCATAATGGTGTTGATCTCACTTATTAACAGTCTTATAATTGTAACGACATGATTTTGGGAAATCCCTCCTAACCTCCCTTTTCCAAAGGGAGGAATTATCCCCTCTTTGGAAAAGAGGGATTGAGTCTAAGTTTGAGTCAGTCCTGGCACCGGCAAGCGAAAAAAGGGGATATGCCCCCTCATATTTAGGCAATCAATTCTATGCTTAAGAAATACCGCGTCATATTCATCTCTCTTGTTTCACTGACACTGCTGCTTGTGCTCACCGCAGCAGCGTTCTATCTCTCGGTGCGTTCTGGGGCGCAGAAGACGCCGATCCGTCATGTCGACCTGAAACCCTTCCACTCCCTCAAGATCATTGACCGCAGCGGCGCGCTCCTCCAGGAAGTACGATGCAGGGACGGCAGGAGCTCGCCCGTCAGGCTCAAGAACATCTCTCCCCATTTTATCCGGGCCGTCATCGCCACGGAAGACCGCAGGTTTTACGAGCATGGCGGCGTGGACTGGCGTGCAGTGGTGCGCGCCCTGACAATGAATATCTTCACCGGCCACCGCCGGTCAGGCGCCTCGACCATCACGCTCCAGCTTGCCAAGATGCTGGAACCCGGCAAGCGTACGTTCCGGAAAAAAATCGGCGAGGTAAAGCTCGCGTACCGGATCGAGGCCGGGATGAGCAAGGAGGAAATTCTCGAACAGTACCTGAGCCGCCTGCCCTTCGGCAACCAGCTCTTCGGCGTGGAGAGCGCTTCGCAGACTTATTTTAGAAAGCGAGCTGCCGATCTTTCTCTGGCCCAGGCGACATTTCTTGCCGCTCTACCGAATGCGCCGTCGGAGCTGAATCCGTACAATAATCCCAAAATCGGCACAGCGAGGCAGATATTCATCCTCAAGAGGATGGAAAGCCTGAGATATATCACTCCTGAATCCGGCCGGCTGGCACTGAAAGAAAGATTAGAGATACAGAAACCTCTGCGTCCGAGAACTGCGCCTCATTTCATCCAGAGGCTGCTCGCTTCAGTGGCGCAGGACGTGACGCTCGTCAAAACGACGCTCGACGCCCGTCTTCAGGAATCCGTAGAGCACCAGATCAAAGACGTTATCCGGGAACTCAAGGGGAGAGTGGTTACGAACGCCGCTGTTCTGGTCCTGAACAATCATACGGGAGAGGTGCTGGCCTATGCAGGCTCCGCGGATTTTGAAAGTGCCGATAACGAAGGCCAGAACGACGGGGTACAGGCGCTCCGGCAGCCCGGCTCAGCGCTCAAACCGTTTATTTACGGTCTTGCCCTTGAGCGGGGCATGACGCCGGCCACAGTCATTGAGGACCTGGAAGTCCACTTTGCAACGCCCGTGGGCGATTTTTCTCCCCGGAACTACAGCAAGCAGTTCCACGGCCCGGTGCGCCTGCGGGAGGCGCTGGCAAATTCCCTGAATGTGCCCGCGGTGCGCGTGACATCGGAGCTGGGGCCTGATGCGGTGCTGGAACGGCTGCGGGAGTTCGGGTTCGATTCCCTTGATGCCGATGCCGAGCATTATGGTGTGGGACTTGCCCTCGGCGACGGAGAGGTTTCGCTGTACGAGCTGACACGAGCGTATATGTTTCTGGCGCGGGGAGGAATCCCGATACAGTCCAAGGAAATTATCAAAACCCAAATTTCTGCCACGGAGTCGGGTCGGCAAGGAAAAAAACCTGAAGCAGTTGAAAAACGAAACACCCTGCTCGCCACGAAGGCACAAAGGCGCGAAGGGGAGCGAGAAACGGGAAAAGATTTATCAAATATGCGCATTTCCACATCTGAAGCGGTATACCTCATCACGGATATCTTGAAGGACCCCTACGCCCGGGCAACGGAGTTCGGAACGGACTCGGTGCTTCGCATGCCTTTCTCCTGTGCCGTCAAGACCGGCACGTCCCGGAACTACCGTGACAACTGGGCCGTGGGTTACACCCGCGACTACACCGTGGGCGTATGGGCGGGGAATTTCAACGGTGTTCCCATGCAGCAGGTTGCGGGCGTAACGGGCGCGGGGCCGCTTTTCCGGCGGGTGATGGTGCTGCTTCACGACAGAAAAGAGCCGCGAGACTTTGATCGCCCGAAGGGCCTCGTCGAAGTTGAAGTCTGTGCCCTGTCGGGAAAGAGGCGGGGACCCGCCTGCCCTCAGGGAGTGAAGGAGCTTTTCCTGCTCCAGGATATCGAGGGCAAGGCAATGGAACCCTGCGACATGCACCGCAAGCTCACGGTCCATGCCGCTTCGGGGGCAGTCGCCCTCAGTGCGCAGAATGGCGATGAAGTGGAAGAGCGGATCTTCGAAGACCTGCCGCCGATTTACGAACCCTGGCAGAGGGAGACAGGCAGACCTGCGGTGCCGAGGGAACGTTCGCTGCATGCACGCAGCGCCGCCTTTGAGGTCATCCGCCCGGCGAAGGGCGCTGTGTACAAACGGCCCCTTGACCTCGCGCCCGAGTATCAGACAATTCGCTTCGAAGCGGTAGGCTCTCCCGCAGGGTCGACCGTGGTCTGGTCTTTGAACGGATCGGAAATCGGGCGCACCGTCAGTCCCCATTTCCTGGACTGGCGCGCACAGGCGGGTGAGTACAGGCTCAGGGCCGACGCGGCCGGGGCCTATGATGAGGTCCGGTTCATCGTAGAGTAGCGTCTCCGTTGCCGCGCAGGTATTCCTTCAGTTACGGGGGCAGCAGCCCTTTCGCTCATTTATCCCCGTCACGGAAGGATTACGCCGCGCATAACTTTTCCCTTGCATTTCCGCTTCCAGTATGTTAAAAAGAATCAACACACTCTGGGAAACTTCTTAGAGAGTGGGCAGGAGCTTTTGCCCACTCTTTTTATTTGGGAGAAACAGTGTCGGACGTTGTCGAGGACATACGGCGGCTGCTCGATCCTATCCTCGGGTCTCTCGGACTCTCCCTCTGGGATATTGAGTTCAAGAAAGAGGGGCCGAGGCGGATCCTCAGGGTCACTATCGACCGGGAGTCCGGCGTCAGCCTTGGAGACTGTGAAGCCGTGAGCCGCGACCTCGGGGCGGCGCTGGATGTGGAAGATGCCGTTTCCAGCTCCTACACCCTTGAAGTTTCGTCTCCGGGACTTGACAGGACGCTCTTCAAACCCGAGCATTTTGTCCGTTTTGCAGGGAAGATGATCAGGATAAAAACGTACCAGTCCATTGACGGCCAGAAGGTCTTCCGGGGGAGGCTGCTGGGCGCCGGCGAAACCACGGTGAGACTTGAGCCGGAAAAAGGGGGCGTGCTGGAAATTCCCTTTCAGGAGATTTCCAAAGCGTCATTAGAGGTTGAGTTATAGACACAGGATATTCGTACACCGATGAACGCTGCCCGTATCGGTGTTCATACTGAAGTTTTAAGTTCAGGAGGCGAAGGAATGAGTCAGGAATTGATTCAGGTCATTGAACAGATCAGCAAGGAAAAAGGCATCGCGAAGGAGATGGTGATCGAGGCCGTGGAATCGGCCCTCGTGACCGCCGCCAAGAAGAAATTCGGCGCGCAGCGCATCGCCGTGCGCGTCGATCCCAAGCGGGGCGACATCACCATGTATGCCTATAGAAAGGTCGTCCCCACGGTCACGAATGCCGAAGAAGAGATCACCCTCGAGGAGGCACAGACCCTCTACCCGGAGGCCCAACTCGACGGTGAAGTCCCCCTGGAGGTTGAGTTCCAGGGCTTTGGGAGGATCGCGGCCCAGACGGCGCGCCAGGTCATTGTCCAGAAAGTCCGCGAGGCCGAGCGTGACGTGGTGCTCAAGGAATTCAACGACAAGATCGGACAGCTCGTGAACGGCATCGTGCTCCGCCATGAGAAGGGCGCTTACTTTGTGGACCTGGGCAAGACCGAGGCGGTGCTCCCGGCGCGGGAGCAGGTCCCGCGCGAAAGCTACCGCAGGGGCGACCGTGTAAGGGCATTGGTGCTCGAGGTCCGGGACACCTCCAAGGGGCCGCAGGTGGTCATCTCCCGCAGTCATCCTGATTTTGTCGGACGGCTGTTCGAGATGGAAGTGCCGGAGATCTACGAGAATATCGTCGAGGTCAAGGTGGTGGTGCGCGAACCGGGCGACCGCACCAAGATCGCCGTTAAATCCAAGGATTCCCAGGTGGACCCCGTGGGCGCATGCGTGGGCATGAAGGGCTCGCGGGTGCAGGCCGTGGTGCGCGAGCTCCGGGGCGAGAAGATCGACATCATTCCCTGGTCCGAGGACCCGCGTGTGTTCATTGCCAAAGCTCTCAGCCCTGCGGTCGTGGAAAAGGTGGGCGTGACGGAAGAGGACAGATCGGCGCTGGCTGTGGTGGCCGATTCCCAGCTTTCCCTTGCCATCGGTAAAAAAGGCCAGAACGTGCGGCTTGCCGCAAAGCTCACGGGCTGGAGGATCGACATCCTGAGCGAGTCCGAGTACGAGCAGGAGCGCCAGAAGGAGCGAGAGCAGGAGATCGAGGCGGCCATTGTCGAGGAGACGCGCAAGCTGGCCGAGGAAACCGTGGCGGCCGAGTCCCTGGAAGCGGAGTTCGCGGGAGCCGCGGCGAAAGCCGTTGAGGCGTCCGCCGAGCCGTTCGATGCATCCGCCGCCAAGCCCGACCTTACAAATATCGAAGGGGTGGGCCCCAGGACCGCCGAGCAGCTGCAGGAGGCGGGGTATGACACTATTGAGAAGATAGGGGCCATGACGGAACAGGAGATCATGGCGATCCAGGGGATCGGCGAGAAAACGGCGCAAAAAATACTCGCATCCGCCCGGGCCATCCTCGGGTGGTAACCGGTTCGGTCTTCGCGGACGACAGCCATGGGACACCAGCCTGAAAGAACCTGCACCGGCTGCAGGGGCGCATTCTCGAAGAGCGAACTGATACGCCTCGTCGCGGGACCAACGGGAGTGGCCGTGGATTACCGTGAGAAACTTCCCGGCCGGGGCGCTTATGTCTGCCCGCGCGCGGAATGCATCCGGAAGGCCCTTGCCAAGGGAGGGCTCTCGCGTTTCCTGCGAAGCGCCGGTCCGCCGCCGACGCCCGTTGAATTGACGGACAGGGTGAGGGCGGCGGTCGTTGAAAAGATAAAGTCTCTCATCGTCATGGCGGCCAAGGCAGGCATGCTGGCATCGGGTTATTCCGCGGTCCGTGACGGCATAGAGAAAGGGAAGGTCTCGACCCTCATTTTTGCCGCTGACATCGCGGAGGGGACGAAGGAAAAAGTGGAACTGCTGGACGCCGCACGGGGGATGCCGCGCGAAACGTTGTTCACCAGAGATGAACTGGGCCGCATGCTCGGCCGCGAACTGGTGGGTGTTGTGGGGATCGAGGAGAAAGGCTTCGCCGATGCGGTGCGGCGGGAGTCCCTTCGATTAAAAAGCTTGATAAATAGCGCATGGTAGAGTAGAATAACGCACGAGGTTTACACTACCTTTCGGGGGTATTTGATTTTTATGACCGTAATCAGGGTACATGAGCTGGCCAAAAAAATGGGGATCGAGAGCAAGGATATCGTTTCCGTGCTCGAGAGGATGGGCATCAAGGGCAAAACCCCTACGAGCGGTCTGGACGATAAAGAAGCCAAGTCTCTGATCGAAAAGCTCAAGGCCGCACGCAAGGAAAAAGAGAAGGTCAAGGCGGTCCCGACCGATGCCTCCCCCAGCAAGGACGATCGGATGAAAAAGGCCGCGGCGCTGATCGGGAAGTTTTCCGCAACATTGGAAAAGCCGGGCGCGAAACCCAAGCCTGCTCCTCCGGTGATCCCCCCTCCGTCTCAGCAGGCCGCAGCGCCGCGACCGGAAACAACGCCGGCTCAGCCGGTGAAAGAAGCGCCGAAGGCGGCACAGCCTGCTCCCCGGCCCGAGGGGGGACGCCCGTTCCCTGCACGGCGGGGTGAACGGCCCGCTCCGCGCGGTGACGGCAGGAACCAGGCGCCTCAGCGCGCGGGAGAGCCCTTCAGGCGAGAAGGCTTCAACATAATACCCGTGCTTCAACCGCAGCCGGGGATGCCCCCCGCGCCGACAGCGGGAAAACCGGCGCGAAAAAAATGGCAGAAGAAGCATGAGGAGCGGGGACGGACGGAAGACCGGGATTTTCGGGAAAAACCGTCGTTCAAAAAGCTCCCCGATCTCAAGACGCTCCCCCTGGACAGGCGGTCGCATAAGAAAGACGCGGCATACGCGCAGCATACGGACGTTGCCGAGATCACCAAGCCGAGAAGAAAAGTCGTCAAGATCCAGGAAGGCGGTACCATCAAGGATTTCGCCGAGCTTATGGGCCAGAAGGTCGGCGACGTGATCAAGAAGCTGATGAGCATGGGCATTATGGCCACCCAGAATCAGACCGTCGACACGGACGCGGCCATGCTCCTTGCCGAGGAGTACGGGGTCAAAGCCGAGGTGGCCAGCATCGAGAGCGCCGAGGATATCCTCGAGGAAAAGGCCGATACGGCCGAAGTCCGGGTGGCGAGGCCGCCGGTCGTCACGATCATGGGGCACGTGGACCACGGCAAGACGTCGCTTCTCGATGCCATCCGCGAGACGAATGTGGTGGCGAAAGAGGCCGGCGGTATCACGCAGCACATCGGCGCATACCAGGTAAGCCTCAAAGGCCGCGACATTACGTTCCTCGATACGCCCGGTCACGAGGCATTTACGGCCATGCGAGCGCGCGGCGCCCAGGTGACGGACACCGTGGTGCTTGTCGTAGCGGCGGACGACGGTGTGATGCCGCAGACCCGCGAGGCCATAAACCACGCCAAAGCAGCGGGCGTACCCATTATTGTGGCCATCAACAAGATCGACAAGCCTGACTCCAAGCCGGACCGGGTGAAGCAGGAACTGTCCGACCTCGGATTGATCCCGGAAGCGTGGGGCGGTCAGACCATATTCTGTGAGGTCTCGGCTAAGAAACGGATCGGCATCGAGCACTTGCTCGAAATGATACTCATCCAGGCGGACGTGCTCGAACTGAAGTCCAACATTGACAAGATGTCACGCGGCACGATCGTCGAGGCCAAGCTTGACAGGGGCCGGGGCCCTGTTGCCACGGTGCTCGTGCAGTCCGGCACCCTCAAGGTCGGGGACATATTCGTGACGGGCGTCCAGTTCGGCAAGGTCAGGGCGCTCATCAACGACAAGGGCGAACGCGTGGAGTTTGCAGGACCGTCCGTTCCCGTGGAAGTGATCGGCTTCTCCGGCGTGCCCCAGGCCGGCGAGCGGTTCGTGGTCGTCGAGGAGGAGCGCAAGGCCAGACAGGTCGCCGAGTTCCGGATGCACAAACAGCGGTCGGCCGAAATGGCCGCTATGAAGAAAGTCACCCTCGAGGACCTCCATACCCAGATCCAGGAAGGCGTGGTCAAGGAGCTCAATATCATCCTCAAGGCCGACGTGCAGGGTTCGGCCCAGGCGATTGTGGAGGCCCTGGAAAAGCTTTCCACGGCGGCAGTGAAACTCAAGGTCATTCACAGCTCGGTAGGCGCCATTACCGAAACGGACGTGATGCTTGCCGCCGCGTCGAATGCCATCATCATCGGCTTCAGCGTTCGGCCCGAACCCAAGGCGTCTGACCTTGCACAGCGCGAGGGCGTGGACGTCAGGCTCTATAACATCATTTACAACGCCATCGACGATATCAAGGCAGCCATGGAAGGCCTCCTGGAGCCCACGCTCAAGGAAAAGAGCCTGGGCCGCGCCGAGGTTCGCCAGACCTTCCATGTGTCCAAGGTCGGCACCATAGCAGGATGCTATGTGCTCGACGGCGTCATCACCCGGCAGGCCGACGGCGTGAGGGTGATCCGGGACAACGTGCTTGTCTACGAGGGCAAACTCCATTCCCTCAAGCGGTTCAAGGACGACGTGCGCGAGGTCCAGGCGGGATACGAGTGCGGACTCGGCGTCGAGAACTTCAACGACATCAAGGTGGGGGACATCGTCGAGGCCTACGTGGTTGAAAGGGTAGCGGCAAAGCTTTAGAAGCAAATTCTAAATTCAAAGTCCGAAATCTTAACCGGACAAGCCGGAACCAAATATGCCACAAAGGCGCCCCCGATAGAATCTTTCGAGGGCAGGCTCCGGCACGAAGAAAGCAATGCATAAGTCAAATTTCAAAATGCAAATTGCAAAATTG
>CAKKPG010000028.1 GCA_919901555.1 Nitrospiria bacterium
TGGAGGTACTCCTTCGCCTTCGCGTTGTTCTTTTCGTTCAGGTAGGAAAACCCGATCTTGAGCAGGGCGGCAGGGGCCTTGTCGCTCTTGGGATAGGTCCTGAGGACTTTTGAGAACGCCTCGATGGCCTTGGTAAAATCTTTTTTGCTGTAGTAGGACTCGCCGATCCAGTACTGCGCCCTGTCCGCCTGACTGCCATCGGGGAACTGTTTGATGTAATTCTGGAACCCCGAGATGGCGAGGTCGAAGTTCCCCTTGTCGTAGTCCGCTTTGGCCTGGCGGTACGCCTCCGACGGATCGAGGCTCTTCGACTCCGGTTTTTTGTCCTTGCCCGACGCTGCCGGAACGGGACCGTCTTCCGCCAGGGACTTCACCTTCGTTTCCAGCTCCTCCACCTTGGCCGCAAGTTCCGAGATCTTGTACGTCTTGTCGTCCAGTTTCTGGGCGAGCTCGGAGAGGCGGAAGTTGTTCTCCTCCACTTTTCCCTGAAGGAGCTGGATGTCCATGGCGAGCTGGTCGAACCTGACGCCGTGGTCCGCCACGGACTTCTGGAGGACCGTCGTGCCCTTGACATTCCCTTCGAGAGCGTCAAGGCGCTTTTTGAGGTCCTCTACGCCCGCCTTTGCCGTCTTCACGTCCGCCCGGAGGTCATTGATGTCGGTCTGCGTCTTCATCATCTGCGCCGGCGAGGTGATGCAGGCCGCCAGGGCGAAGGGTATAACGATTGCAAAGAAGAATTTCGATGTCATGGCATTGTCCTCAACGGCGCGTCGAAACAACCTGCTGAATGCGAAAAACGCGGGGCGCGGAATTACCCGATGAGTGCCCCGCGCCTCGCACGGAATCGGCGACAGGGGGAAGGGAAATTGCGGGCCCCTTTCGGGATCACCCTCTCCGCATCACCCCTCGCCCTTTTACTATTTCCTTTTTCTCCTCAATCGGCGGTTACGAAATCACCGCGCCGGTTCTTTTGCCAGCAGCCCTCGTCGTGGTCGGTGCAGATCGGTTTTTCTTTCCCGTAACTGAGGAGGGATATGCGGCCGGCGGAGATCCCGAGGTCCGTAAGGTACTTCTTGGCCGCCGCGGCGCGGCGCTGGCCGAGGGCCTGGTTGTACTCGATGGTGCCCCGCTCGTCGCAGTTGCCCTCGATCCGGAGCTTCGCCTTGGAGTTTGTCTTCAGCCACTCGGCGTTCTCCTCCATGGCGATCCTGGCCTCGGTGCGGATGAGGGATTGGTCAAAATCAAAATAGATCGGCTGCAACCCTTTTGCCGCGGCAGCTGCCGCTCGTTCCTTCGCTTTGTCCGCTTCTTCTTTCTCTTCGGGCGTCGCTTCCTTTGCTCTCTCCGGGGCCTGGGCCTCGGGAACGGCGCTCATCTCCGCTTTCTTGGGACAGCCCCACAACGCAAACAGGGCCGCCAGCACGACGACTGCTATGGTCAAAACACTTCTTCTCTTCATACCATCCTCCTTTTTTCTTTCTCATGAAGTCGAAATCCAAGAAACCGTAGGAAAGAGGATAACGGGTGCGGGATAAAAGCGGCGCGGTTTCTTTTTTACGGATTCAAAGATAGCATACAAACCAAAAGTTGTCAATTAAAATTGGTCTTCGGAGCGGCTCCTTGCCGCCTGCGCGACCGCTTCGAGAATTCTCGAACGCAGATGCGCAGAGGCGATCTCGCTCGCCGGGGACCGGGCTTCGCGAAAAAGACCTTCATGTCTTCCCATCGGCCGTTTCGGGCGCCCCGTAGGTACGGTTCAAAAAATCCGTCAGTCCCGCGGCGTCCTTGACCGGCTCATGGCACGACGTGCCGATACAGGGCAGGACCTGCCCGCGGTCCTCTCCGTACGCGACAACCGTATAGGGTCCGTCGAGCGCGCGGGCGGCAACGGCGAGCGCGCTCCCGGGGTCGGCGTCAACCGTCAGCCGGAGCAGGGTGAATGAGGCGTCGAGGGCGCAGAAATAGGAGCCTCCATGGATGCCCATCTCGCGCGCGGAGCTGATGAATATCCGGAGCGACCCCTCTGCCGCGCTGCGGAAAGCTTCCGCGCCGGTGAGGTGATAGAGCTTGAGCAGGGCCATGACGGCCGCTCCGTTTGCCGAGGGGTGCGGAATGTCCTCGATCCGCTTGAGCCTCGTCCCGAGGACGTCGCGCTCGGTATCGAAGAAGCCGCCGGCCCTGTCGGAAAACCTCTCCATGCAGGCGCGCATGAGCCCGTCGGCCCGGGCGAGATAGGCTTGCTCCGCCGTGACCTCGTACGCGGCCACAAGTGCCTCGATGAGGTAGACGTAATCGTCGAGCACGGCAGGGACGCCTTCGAAATGAAGAAGCGTTTTCCCCGAAAAGCGCTCCTTCAGGATCCGCGCCAGGCTTTTGAGGGCGAATTCCTTGAGCGCCGGTTCGTCCAGGACCCGGTACGCCCGGAGATAGGAGGCAATGAACATCCCGTTCAACGACGTATACAGCGACGTGTCGATGAACGGGGTCTCCCGCTTCCGCCTCTCGGCAAGGAGTTTTTCCTTGCCCCGGCCGATGATCGCGAGCACGTCGCCCGCGTTCGTCCCCGTCTTTTCCGCGAGCTCTCCGGGTTCCATGGCCACAGCGAGGACCTTCTTTGCCGGATCGTGGTGCATGGAGCCGCGCTCGTGGAACAGATGGAGCGAAAGGACGCCGTACTCTTCCGGCGTCAGCACCCGCTTGAAATCGTCCTCGGTCCAGGTGAAGTATCCGCCTTCGTCATCGGGGGTCACGTCCGCGTCCTGGCTCGCGTAGAACCCGCCCGCGGGATCGGAAAGCACTTCCCGGACAAACCGGATAATACCCTGCGCGACCTCCTTGAACCGCTCTTCGCGGAACACGGCGTAGCCGTCGATATAATTCCGGAGCAGCCAAGCGTTGTCGTCGGCCATCTTCTCGAAATGGGGGACGAGCCATTCCTCATCCACGGAATACCGGTGGAAGCCGCCGCCGAGCTGGTCGTGGATCCCTCCCTTCGCCATGGAATCGAGGGTCTTTCGCGCCGCAAAGCCGGCGGCGGGTCCCCTGGTGAGAAAGAACCGGCGGATCAGAAATTCCAGCGCGCCGGGCATGGGGAACTTGGGCGCCGCGCCGAATCCGCCGTGCCGCAGATCGGCCAGGGATAGCATGGATGCCGCGGCATCGTCCACGGCGGACGGTGCAAGCGTTCCGGGCGTGAGTGCTTCCGGTTTGAGGGCCTCCATGAGCTGCCCGGCGTAGCGCCGGGCATCCTGTTTTTTTGATGTATAGAAGTCGCTCACGGCCCTGAGCACGGTCTTGAACCCCGGCCTGCCGTTCCGGTCTTCCGGCGGAAAGTACGTTCCGCCGAGAAAGGGTTTCCCCTCGGGGGTGAGGAACACCGAGAGGGGCCACCCGCTTCCGCCGCCCATGGCCGCCACCGCCTGCTGATACCGCCGGTCGATATCGGGCCGCTCGTCCCGGTCAAGCTTGATGTTGACGAAGAGCCGGCTCATAAGCTTCGCGATCTCCTCGTTCTCGAAGCACTCCTTCGCCATCACGTGGCACCAGTGGCACCAGACCGCGCCGGTGCTCAGGAACACCGGTTTATCTTCCTGCTTCGCCTTTTCGAAGGCCTCGTCGGACCAGGGATACCAGTCCACCGCCTGATTCGCGGCATGCCTGAGGTAGGCCGATCGTTCTTTTGCCAGTCTGTTCATGAGTATTATTTTACAGGATTAGCAGGATGAAGCGTCAAGCAAATCCCTGTTTAAAACGTCCTCGGGTCCTCGGGCGGGAGCGCCGCCTCGTCAAAGGGCATCACGCCGAGCCGGATCAGAACGGCTTCGATGCCTTCCAGAACGCGGTGATAATTAAATCCCGGCAGCTCCCGATTGAGCGCCATCTCCATCAGCCTGTCGAAGGCCTCGAAATCGAACGCTCCATCGAGCACACCGGAGCGGACAAGCGCGGCGTAGAGCGTTCTGTCGTCATTCGGATTTTCCTCTTCTTTCAGCGCGAGCTTCGCCCTCCCTCCCGGCGAGGCGGCATACCACTGCATCGCGCCGTTCAGGGCATCGTAGAGGGTGACGATGCCGGCCGCGACCTTGCCCTGCCGCAGCCGCCGCTTCCCGCCGCGGATATGGAGCCGGGCCCGCTGGAGCGGCCCTTCCACCGGCCCCAGGGCCTTTTCGTCCATTAAACCAAAGTGAGGCATAACGACCTCGGCATAGCGCAGAGAGCATGGCGCATAGGGTAAAATCTTTTACGCTCCGCCCTTTGCCCTATCCCCATGCTCTCTGCCCTCTGATCTTCCCTTTTTTCATGGACGCGACATCGACAGTGATCCCTTCTTCCTTGAACCGGTAATAGGGAACGAAAAGCTCGAGGTCCTCGAAGTTGTCGGCGCTGATGATCAATGCCTTCATGGTCCTCCACCTGCTGTGATGAAAGATGGGCCGCACCCTGCGGGAGCGGCAACTGAAAACGGGGTCCGGCCTTTATTGTGTCCGGTATTTTTTCGCGCTCCGCAATTTTCGCGGCGCAGGGATAGGCTGATTAGATTATAGCACACCATGAGCGATGAAGAATTCCGTTGGGGAGTGTTGCGGCGTTCGAGAAGAATCGGAGTGAGGCGCCCCTCTTGTTGCCGCGCGAAGATCAGAAGGCCTGTCCGATGCTGAAGTGAATTTGACCGGGGCTCTCCCCCGCTCGTCGGTGGATCTTCTGGCCATAGTCCAGGCGCAGCGGCCCCACGGGCGTGTTGTATCTGATCCCTGCGCCGTAGGACGCCCTGAGGTCATCCAGATTGATGTTCTGACCGGTCCAGACATTGCCGGCGTCGGTAAAGAGCACCAGGCCGAGGCCTCCCGACGGATTGATCCGCAGCTCTCCGTTGAACAGCGCCATACTGTCTCCGCCCGTGGGTACGAGGTTTCCGGTCTTGGGGTCAGCGGAGGTCGGACCGACCATATCCTGGAGATATCCCCGCACCGTGTTCCCGCCCCCCAGTTTAAAGCGCTCGTTGAGGGGAATTTCACCAGTGTCCCAGTGGGGCCAGGCCATTCCTGCCCGCGCGGACAGGGCCCCCAGGAGCCGGTCGCCGAGAGGAAGATACCAGCTGGTCTGGACCGTCGCCTTCGTGAAATCCGCTTCCGACCCCAGCGCTTTCATGGCCTCTTTCACCGAGACGCCGTGGAGCGACCCTTTCGTGGGGTTGAAGGGATTGTCCCGCAGGTCCCAGATCACCGCCGGCGTCAGGCTGCTGAGCCGGACGCGACCCTGGTCTTCCGGGCTCGGGACCACTCCCGGGCTGACATTATAGTTGTCCACATTCTCAAACTGATAGGTGAGCGATGCCTTGAGGCCGTTGAACACCTTCTCGACGCCGTAGCCCACCGTTGTCTTCCTCGTCTGGTAATAGATCTCCCGCGTCCTCTCGTTGAGCGCCGTCTGGTCGGACCACACGACATTGAACCTGCTTTCCAGCTTGTGGCCCAGAAACCACGGCTCCTGGTAGTTGAAGATCCCGCGCTGGATGATATCGCTGCCTTCGATCCTGAGGCTTGCAGAGGAGGCGCTGCCCCAGAGGTTGCGGTAGGAAAGCTCCGCGAACCCTCTGAATCTGTCCAGATTCCCGTACCCGAAGCCGAATTCCACTGCTCCGGCAGGCCGTTCCTCCACGGTCAGGATCATGTCCTTCACGTACTCTTTTTCTCCCGGCAGCACCGGTTCAAATCTCACTTGACCGAAAAATCCCAGCCGGTAAATGCGCTGCTGGCTCTTGAGGATTGCCTCATAATTATACGGGTCGCCGGGTTTGACGAGGACCTCTCGCATAATAACCCCGTCCTTTGTCCGCTCATTTCCGCGAAGGATGATCCTGCCGACCGTGACCAGGCGGTCTTCAACGATCCCGTAGCGGACATCCACCTGCTTCGGCGCCGCTGTTTGCTCCTTGGCGTCCGGGGGCGGCTGCTTTATCTCCGGCCCCTCTCCGGCCTTTGAGACGGTCTTCACCGCTTCCACCCCCGCGTACAGATACCCCTTGTTCGAATAGGACGAGAGAATGCGGTACCGGTCGTCTTCCACGGCCCGCTCGCTGTAGGGCCTGCCGGGCTTGAGGCTGACCATGCCGAGGAGTTCCTGCATCGTAAACACCGTGTTCCCTTCGAAGGACAGGCTTCCCACGGCGGTCTTCCGCCCTTCCGTGATGGTGATGAGCGCGTCCGCCGCTTTGCCGTCAACGCTCCTGGTGACCTTCTTCTCCACGCTCGCGTCGAGATATCCTGCGTCCACATACTGGTCAATGATATTTTCTCCGTCTTTGTTCAGAAGGTCTTCCCGAAACGGCCGGGAACTGAACCAGCCCGATTCCCGGAGCGCCATGCGGCGCTTCATATACTTGGCGGTGAATACCGTATTCCCCCGGATGAGGATCGTGCGCACCGAGACTTGTGGACCTTCCTGGACCACGAACTCGAGGTCGACCTTCCCCGGCGCCTCGGTCCTCTTCACGTCCACACGCACATCGGGATAGCCCCGTTCCCGGTAGAGTTTTTTGATGCTGTCAACGCTGCTGTCTATGACCGTCTCCGAGATGTCGTGCTCGGACCATATGAGGAGGCTCTTGTTGAGCTCTTTGGAGATGAACACGCGGTTGCCGGAGAATGTTATGGTCACCTTCGGGCCTTCATTTCCAGTGATGGTCAGATAGACCTTTTTGTCCCGGAAGCTCATGCTCACGACGCCGGGCTTGGACGCAAGGTACCCGGCGTGCTCGTACTTTTCGAGGATGGTCTCCATGTCCCGGTCCAGGAGCACGTCGCGCCGGAGCGGCCGGCCTTTTCTGCTCTTCATGAACGAAAGGAGCTGCTTGTCCGTAAATACCCTGTTGTCGGTAAAACGGATATCTTCAATGAGCGTGGGCTCCGATTCGGCAATGTCCACATGGAGAATTACCCGGTGGGGGTCCTTTGTCTGCTCCGTGCGGAACCTCACGCGGGTGTCGTAGAACCCTTCGGCCTGATAGAGCGTCTGGATATTCGTACTGATGTCGAACAGTTTTTCCTGCGGCAGCTCCCGGCCTTCCAGCTCCGACAGGGCTTCTCTGATGGTACTGCCTGACAGTTCATGGTTCCCGTGAATGGCGACCTTTGC
The DNA here is from genome assembly GCA_919901555.1 of Nitrospiria bacterium. GTDB lineage: Bacteria > Nitrospirota > UBA9217 > UBA9217 > UBA9217 > CAKKPG01. The sequence goes on from CAKKPG010000028.1 coordinate 7,135, forward strand.
AACAATGGTGATGGGGAAAAGCGTGTACTCAAGCCGGACGCCGCCGGTGTCGGGAAAGGCCTCGACCCGGATGTCCTTGAACAGGCCCTTGAGATACAGGTATTCGAGGCCGTGCCGGATATCGCTTCGTGAAAAGGGCGTGCCGGATCTCTGCACGATGAGCGGCAGGAGCCGTTCCGGCTGCGGCCAGAGGTTGCCGCGGTCGTCCTTGAGCGTAATGGTGGTGACCGTAAGGCCGTCGAGCCCGGCAGGGAGCACGGAAGAAACGAAGGAGAAAAAGACGATGAGCAGGCCCGCCGCCGCCAAACCGAGCGATTTCATGAGGAATTTTTAGCATAGTAGCGCGGGAATGTAAAGGAAAGAAAGGGTCTGCGGGTAATCCTTCAGTTACGGGGGCAGCAGCCCTTTCGCTCTGCCGCGCAAGCGTGCACATTGGGCAATGGCTGCACAAGGATATCCGTCCTGTCCCCGCAGCACGTACGCTTCGCACGTGCCTGCTTTGGGATACGTGGTTTTACCATGATCTGCGGGGCACTGAAAAGCGCGTCTATCGCTCAAGAGCTGCTGCCCCCTGCTCAGGTATCCCCGTAACTGAAGGATTACGTCTGCGGCGGGAAAGCTGTGCGCGGGAGTTCAGAGGACGCCCAGCGATTGATAGAGGCCGACCACCAGATCGCCCATTCTACCGTAATCCAGGGTCTCCGCGGTGTCCTGAGCCTGGTGGTAGCGGTGGTTCCGGTAAAAGGCAGTGTCGGAGATCATGAAGGCGGGAAAACCGAACTTCCAGAAATTGCGGTGGTCCGAAAAATCGACACCGGTGATCGACGAGAAGGTGTTCAGCGACTCCACCGGAAGGGACGATGCCCGGGCGAAGGCCTTGCGGACTTTCTTCGTGAACGAGCGCGAGGCGTTGTTTCCGACAAAGGCAAGGTAATTTCCCCGGTCCGGGTATGCCCAGCCGATGCAGGAAAGCGGAAACTGCTGGCAGTATTTCTCGTCGCAGAAATATCCGACCATCTCCAGGGAGATCATTCCATAGACTTTGACTCCCTCCTCCTTAACGCTTTTCGCATACACGTAGCTGCCCATGTATTCCGTGCCGAACACCGGGGGCTCTTCCAGGCTGAAGGCAACGAAGCGGACGGTCCGCTTTGCAGGCTGGAGCGCTGTCAGTCTGGCCAGCTCAAGGAGCGCCGCGACGCCGCTCGCATTGTCGTCCGCCCCGGGAGTCCCTTTGACCGTATCATAATGGGCCCCGATGATAAGGATGCCGTCATCAGCAACGCCCGCCCCCTTCACTTCCGCGATGATGTTGTAATAGGTATTGCCGCTGTAGAAGAATGCCTGCCGCTTGACCGGGCAGCCGGAGGAACGGAATTTATCTTCTATAGAATCGGCCGCCCTGCCGAGTTTTTTCAGATCGCTCCAGCTCCGCTCGCCGATATCAACGGAGAGATAGTTGACCGTGGCCTTGAGATTCGGGGCGACCGTTTCCGGCTTTATATCGGAAGCGCCTGCGAAGGCGAGAGATGCAATCACGAAGTAAAGGGATAAGGTTTTCATAATTTCTTCAAGTATACCCCATGTTTTGTGCAGGCTCAAGGGACTTCTTTGCTTCTGAGCATTTTCTTGATTACGATTCCTCAGTGTGTTACATTTGACCAGTGCGTAATCTCAACATTGCTCTCATGCAAAAAATCAAACTCGGCATAAGCTCCTGCCTTCTGGGCGAAAAGGTCCGCTACGACGGCGGGCACAAGTCGGACCATTTCCTGTCGGACACGCTCGGGAAATATATTGAGTGGGTGCGCGTTTGCCCGGAGGTGGAATGCGGGCTGCCCGTCCCCCGCGAGGCCATGCACCTCGCGGGCGACCCGGAAGCGCCGCGCCTGGTGACGATCCGGACCGGCGTGGACCATACGAGCAGGATGCAGAAATGGGCGAAGCAAAAGATCAAGACCCTCGAAGCGGAAGACCTCTGCGGCTTCGTGTTTAAGAGCAGGTCTCCCAGTTCGGGCATGCGGGGCGTCAAGATATACACCGAGGCGGGCGTACCGAAGGCCACCGGCTCAGGGATCTTCGCGAAAGCCTTCATGACGAAATTTCCCCTCCTTCCCGTTGAGGATGAAGGCAGGCTCCACGACCCCGCGCTCCGGGAGAACTTCATCGAACGCATCTTTGTGTTAAAACGGTGGCAAGAGTTCAGGGCGTCGGACAAGACCATCGGCGGTCTGGTATCATTCCACACGGACCACAAGCTCCTCGTCATGTCCCACAGCGCAAAGCATTACACCGCGCTCGGCAGGCTCGTTGCCGATGCGAAGCAGTATCCCCGCCAGGCCCTCCACGAGAACTACCTCGCCACGCTCATGGAGGCGCTCCGGTTCATAGCGACCGTGAAGAAGAATACGAACGTGCTCCAGCACATGGCGGGATATTTCAAGGAACAGTTGTCCAAGGACGAGAAGCAGGAACTGCAGGAGGTGATCGCGAACTATCATAAAGAGCTGGTCCCCCTTATCGTCCCCATGACCCTCATCGGGCATTATGCGAAGAAGTGCAGGGTGGAGTATCTGAAGCGGCAGTACTACCTGAACCCCCATCCCCTGGAGCTGATGCTCAGGAACCACGGGTGAACACGAATGGTCACGGATAACAACGGCCAACCTAAAAGGGCGTCATTCCCGCGCACGCGGGAATCCAGGAATCAACTTATTTTTACAATGCGAAAAAAATCAAATAATCTTGACCATTAATATAATCTATGCTACTGTTATCCGTCCTGATAATAGATGTTTAAAAAAGGAGAAAAACAATGCTTCGAGGACTGAAGTTGGCTCACTTTGGCGGTCTAGTGATTTTTCTGGGCAGCATTCTCACTTTCATAGTCATCTCTGCCCTTATCGAAGGTGCCAGCCTGGAGAACATTGCCTTTGGGAGAAAAATTATTAGCACTGGCACCAATGTCCTTACACTCCCCGGCATGTGGGTACTCGCCATTACCGGCGTTTGGATGGGCTACACACGGTATGGCTTGAAACAGCGGTTTGTCCAGCTCAAGCTACTGCTCATCACGCTGGTTCTTATTAACGCATATCTTTTCATTGTGCCCGCAGTAACCTCGGCAACAGAAATAGCCGTTCGTTCTCTTGCTCAAGGTCAGCTCCTTCCAGAGTACAAGGCCGCGTATATGCAAGAATCAATCTTTGGGGCTGTAAACGTTTTGCTTACAATAGCAGCAGCGGTCGTTGGTGTATGGAAAGTTGGTGCTAAATCCACAACAAACGGCTAATCGGGTAGCCGGGGGTGTTTAGCCCCCAGCCCCCACACCACCTGGCATGCG
>CAKKPG010000029.1 GCA_919901555.1 Nitrospiria bacterium
TTGGTGTAAGCGAACGTCATGGTATTGCCGTTACGATCGACGATGGAAGTAATCTTGCCGTCGGCTCCGAAGGTGTATTTACTACCATCCGCCTGGGTGATGACGAAGGTGTTGTCGGCATTCTTGGCAAGAGCCGAGTAATCTCCGGGTTGGGAAAGATATCCGGAGCCGGTTTTTGTATAGAGCTTTCTTCCGCCGTCTCCCTCCCGGAGGACCACGGAGCCGTCGCTGTTTTCTTTCACCGCAATGTCGTAGCTGTGGGTCCAGCCGGTGCCGAGTGGGCCGCTGTAAGGATCGAGGCTGTTGTAGTAGAGGGTCATGCTTGTAGCCAGTCCCGCGCCTTTGGCTGAAAAGAGCTCCTGGCTGTGGGAGAGGTTGCCGGAGGCGGCATTGGCTGAAGAACCGAAGGTTATTTGAAGCTTGCAGTCTTTTGTGCGCTGGACAGTAATGGTGGTGGTTTTTGTGTCTTTGCAGTTGGGGTCGTCCGTATGCCAGGCAATGAGAGTGGCAGTGTAAGTTCCGGGATCTATAACTTTGCCGTCTGCTTTTTTTCCGTCCCATGTTGCGGCCGGTCCCGTTCCCGTACCGCTAAAGGTCGCCATACCCGCGATGTCTATTGTCCAGCTTATGGGTTTGCCCGAGGTATCGGAGATTGAGCCTGAGAGGTTGACGCTTCCGCCGGCATCGGGGTCGATGGTGGTATTATCGCCGCTGAATTTGGTTATTTTGAGGTCGCAAGGCCCAGTGATCCTGAAATTGAGCGTCTTGGAGGCGATGATGTAGCGGTTGACTTGAAACAGAGTCCACGAGCCTCCGCAGCCGTAGCCATGACAGAAGGGGTCATAACATTGAGCGCCATATGCTTTTTGCAGGTTGATGACTACCGTATGGTCTGTTTTTGGATCAAGCCCGCTTATATTAACCCATGCTCCAAATCGATTATCAACGCCTATGTTATTATAACCCCAGATATTCCACCAAACGTAACCTATCTGGCTTTTATATACATCATCAACAGTATAATAGACTACGCCTATTGTTCCCTCTCCCCAATCGCCGTTATAGTATCCACCCGGGAATAACCATCCTCCATATGAACACTGGGGGAGTGAAGGGTCTCCGGCAGGCACCCAGATGCTCCCAGAATCATTGCTGTCCATTCGATAGGTGCCTCCGACTGAGAAGCTCGTCGCCGTCTCGTAGACTTGATTCGGGTCCGGCGAAGTAATGGTAACATTGCCGCTTGCTCCCCAAGCAGTGCTGAATAATGACAACAGGAAAAATATGAACGAAAGGATAATGCCTGATTTCAGTTTGGCCAACATTGTTGCCTCACCCTCTATCAAATGTTGATTTATAATCGTGAGTCAATAGTGTCCGGTTGTTGCGTAAATAATTCAGGGTCTTCTGCATTTATCAAGCTTACTATAGGTTAGGTAAAGTTTCTTACGAGCAGTACAATCTTCGCCGCTGTGTTCTGGATAAGCTCCTTGACGATGTTGACGCCCAACAGCCCGGTGCCGCCGGTGACGAAGGCGCACTTTATGTCTTTCACTCCCCCCCCTATCCCCC
>CAKKPG010000030.1 GCA_919901555.1 Nitrospiria bacterium
CAAGCAGTCCGTTTTGTACGAGCGCCCCTGCTTCTCTTGAGCCCGCTTTCCGCCAACGCGGTTTTTAGCTCGAACACATCCTTATTCAGCAACTCGGCAAGCCTGCTGACGGTTATCTTCCCCATCAGGTAGGCGTCCAGCGCGATCCGGACATACCGTTCTGGCATTTTCTCCGGCAGACCCGATTCCTCGGTCTCTCCGAACAAGGACTCTTCCAGCGCGCGCGGTTTGATCTGGAGGAGTTCATCTGTTCTGGCCTTCTGGATGAATTTGAGATTCACGAGCCGCCACACCATGGCCTGATAGCTCACACCGAAGTAGAATATGACGGATGTGGATATTCAACCGATTTGATTACATAAATACGACTGCGAAACAAAACACGCTGACCTCTCCTTCGAGATCAGCCCGTACGCGTAATCCGCAATCAAAATTCTTCGTAACTACTCAGGTCAGCCGCTGAGCGCAGGCGCAAAAAAGCGTGCCCACAATCAACAAAAGAGCGCCGCTCAGCCAAAACAGCGCATGCGAAGCGAAAGCGCTGAGGGTATAAACACCGACAGCGTTACAGGGAAAAAGCATACTGGCAAGCCTTGCGCCGAAGCGAAGTGACTGACCTGAGTAGTCACAATTCTTCTATTAGCGGCTATGCCGCCCGCTCGCAATCCACACGCGCGAGCTTGTTGTCATGAGACCAGTGATAGGCGACCTCTCCGTGAAAGGCCTTTTTGATCGCCCTGCCGAGCCGCTGCGCCAGTTTTTCGTTCGTCGTGGAAATGATGACGCTGCCGAAGCCGTTCTCTTTTACCGACATCACCCGCTCCAGAGGATTAAATGCCCGCGCCCGCGCTTCCTCGTTCTTGATAAGGTTCATCAGGTCCTGCTGGGGAAAAGGTGTGTCTAAAATCAGTTTACGTTTCTTCTCGTCCGATGGGCAACGATCGCACACGAACGCGTGATTGCTCGAACACCGCAATGCTGCCTCTTTTTAAATCTGCATCGATTGCTGGAAGGTTTGCCAGAAGAAGGGCGATCTGCTTTTCCGGTCTACGTTCTGTTCCGCGCCGGAAGAGGATTACCGATGGCCCTCTCTCCTTTCGGAGGGACAGAAGAGTGCCAAAGTCAGTGTCGGCGGAAACGACAATGCGGTCCTCTTTTTCCGCCCTTTCCATGATGGCCTCATCCTCGGCGGCATGCATGCCATAATCCCGCACGTGCACGGCGTCATGACCGGCTTTGCGGAGGCCATCAGCGACCAGGGGAGACAGCGCGTTGTCGATGAGAAACCTCACGCGACCGTTACCAGCGGCAATTCACGCTCCCGCACGGCTTCAGCGGCGTACTGAAGGGCTTCCCGGATGTCCTCGTGCACAAGGTCGGGGTATGCCTTCAGAATTTCCGCTTCGGGCATATCGTCCGCCACCATGCCGACAACAGACGCCACCGGGATACGCAAGCCGCGAATGCACGGCGCACCGCCCATTTGTTTGGGATTTACCGTTATGCGTGTAAACTTCATAGTATGCATCTCCTTCTTCGTTCAGTCCGCTTAGAGCCGTCATCATCCGAAGCTACCATCATTGTCCAAACCTGAAACAGCAAACAGCAAGGGCTCTAACGGGCTTAATGCCTTTAATCAGATAATAACACAAAATCGGAGCCAAAGGGAAGCGCTCTTTGTAATTCTCAAGCAGGATGTTTTTCAACGGCGCCCCTGCTTCTCTGGTGAGCCCGCTTTCCGCCAGGGCTTTTCTCAGCTCGAAAACATCCTTGTTCAAGAGTTCAGCAAGCCTGCTGACGGTTATCTTGCCCATCAGGCAGGCGTCCAGCGCGATCCTGACATACCGTTCGGGCATTTTCGCCGGCAGACCCGATTCCTCGGTCTCTCCGAACAAGGACTCTTCCAGCGCGCGGTTTGATCTGGAGGAGCTCATCTGTTCTGGCCTTCTGGATGAATTTGAGATTCACGAGCCGCCGCACCATGGCCTGATAGCTCACACCGAAGTAGAATATGACGGATGTGGATATTCAGCCGATTTGATTGCATAAATACGACTGCGAAACAAAACACGCTGACCTCTCCTTCGAGATCAGCCGTACGCTTAATCCGCAATCAAAATTCTTCTCTTAGCGCCTATGCCGCCCGCACCCAATCCACACGCGCCAGCTTGTTGTCATGAGACCAGTGATAGGCGACCTCTCCGTGAAAGGCCTTTTTGATCGCCCTGCCGAGCCGCTGCGCCAGTTTTTCGTTCGTCGTGAAGATGACGAGGCTGCCGTACCCGTTCTCCTTCACCGACATCACGCGCTCGAGCGGGTTCAGACCGCGGGCACGCTCCTCCTCGTTTTTTATGAGCTTCATCAGGGCATGCTTATGCGGGAGCACATAGTCGCCCTTGAGCGTCACGATTCCGCCGGGAAAATTATCGCGGATCTTCAGGCAGGCCGGGCAGACGACCTTTGCGGCTTCGGGGTTCCTGAGCACGGTCTCGTCAACGTCACCTTCGGCATACCACCGTTTGTTCATGTACACTGCCCGGCACCCCTCGCACACCGAAATCTTGCGGCTCGCGCCCCTCGGCCGATAGGGGTCCATGGATATTGATTTCTTTTTGTATCCGGTGCGGTACTCTCTACTCGATCTCTTAACGGTTCCCATACCAGTCACCTCCTGCAAATAATACCGAACGCGAACTTCTCGAGCAAACAACGCGGAACAGGAGCCCCGAAGTTTCTTCAGTCCTGCTCCTTCACCTCATTCTGCGGCGAAGTCTCACTTGACTTTCCGCTGTATCTCGGGGAACTGCTTCTTAAACTCCGGGATGTTTCTTGAGAGAAAAAGCTTGAGGGCCTTGAGTTCTTTCAGGATGTCCCCGATCTCCTCGTCAACCGCTGATTCATGCTTCTTCTGGGAATCGGCAAGGTTCGAAAGGGCCTTCTCCTGAATTTTGAGTCTCTCCGCGGCGATGTTTCCGTTCTTTTTGTTCATGGCGCCCCCCCTTTACCGCTTTAGCTTCATACCCGTCTTCTGTTCCAGGGATTCGAGTTTTTTCTCGAGACGCTGCCCCTTCCCTTTCCGGTCGTCGATGGTGATCGTCGTGACCACCCGCTCTCCTTCTTTCATCATGGCATCGTGGCATTTTTTGACGACGCCCATCACGGCGTCCCACCCCTCCCCTTCAAGAACGGTGCCCATGGGGTTTGCCTTATAGGGCAGGCCGCTCTCTGCAACGATCGTGAGGGCTTTCGCCACAAGCGGGCTGATGCTTACGCCCGCTCCAATCGGGATCACGCTGAACTCCACCAGTATGCTCATAGGTCCCTCCCTGTGTTTCTCTTCCCGGGTAAATATTCCGTCCCCGAGGAACCCCTCGTCCGCGGGGAGAGACGGCGCCGGCCCTGCCGTCTCGTGACCTGTTCTGAATAAGAATTGCTGCTGCAGAGGCGATGCCGGCCTGCCGGTCCGGCTAATTAAAGTATAGCGCGGCCCGTCCCCGATGTAAAGCGGGTGAATATAACCGTTTTCGGTAACTACTCGGGTCTGCCGCTGAGCACAGGCGCAACGAAGCGCGCCCAAGATCAACACCGGTACGCCGCCGCTGCCAAAACAACGCGTGCGAAGCGAAAGCGTTGCGGGTGCTGCGCCGCAGCGCTGAAATCGTCACCCAGCACTCTGGCGCGCCTTGCGCCGAAGCGAAGTGGCTGACCTGGGTAGTTACCGTTTTCGATTGAAAAGATGCCGTGGTTATGTGATAATCGAGCCTGCCCGCTTCAGGCACACCATGACCTGCTGCGGAAAACAGGCGGGGTTTTCATGAATCCTGCGAACAAGGCGTGAATTATGAAAAGACTGGCCAGAGGGTTTGCGGCCTTTCCCGTCGTCATCGCATATATCGTCGCATCCCTTGTTATAACCGTATGCTCCGTTCAGGCTGACGGAAGGCGCCGGCGCCTTCTGAAAAACTCATCTTCTTTTTCGGTGCTGGCACTGGCGCTGCTCGGGGTGCGCGTTGCAACACAGGGGAGGGAACGGCTCTTCCACGGCAGCGGCGGTCGACTGATCGTCTCAAATCACCTTTCTTATCTCGACATTCTTATCCTCTCGTCGATCATACCGTCGGTCTTCATCACCTCCGTGGAACTGAAAAACACGCCTTTTCTCGGCACGCTTGCGCGATTCGGGGGGAGCCTCTTTGTCGAGCGAAGAAGTCCGTCGGGGCTGAAGGATGAGATTGAGATGATCTCACAGGCGCTCCGTAAAGGCTTTGCCGTCGTGCTGTTTCCCGAAGGCACAACGACGAACGGAGAGTGCGTGCGGCCTTTTAAATCCTCCCTGTTGACGGCGGCGGTCAGGGCGGGGGCCGACATCCTGCCCGTGTGCCTGCGCTACAAGAGCGCAAACGGAAAGAAGCTGGGCATCGATAACCGGGACCTCGTTTTCTATTACGGCGGCATGTCGTTTTTCAGGCATCTGCTCCGGCTCCTGACGCTGAAATCCGTGGAAGCGGAGTTGACGCTGCTGGAACCGATCCCGGCCCGTCCTCACCATTCCCGAAAACAATTGGCCGCGCTTTCGCACAAAACAGTGAGCGCCGCCTATCTCCATTGATGGCGCCTGTGAATTCTTACAACGAATGATTTTCTTTATTCCATCGCCTGATTATGCTATAATGCCGTCTGTCGCAATATCGTATCTCCCTACTTCTCCGATAAGGAGGCTGCGGACGCCGGCGCATCGGAGTTCGCGATCCCTATGCTCGTAAACTATTTAAAGAACATTCCGATCTTCAGTCACCTTAAGGACCCGCAGCTCAAGGAAATCGCCGCGCGATGCAGGATCGTCCGCTTCAAGAAAAGCGACGTGATCTTTCACAAAACGGACCCCAGCACGGACCTCTATATCGTGAATTCGGGAAAACTGAAAGCCGTCCTCATAGACGATGAGGGCGCCGAGATGGTGCTTGCGGAGTTCGGGAAGGGCGCCTTCTTCGGCGAGTTGAGCCTTCTCGACGGAAAAGGGCGGTCGGCCTCCATCGTGGCCGATGCGGACGCGGAACTGGCTGTTCTGAATAAAGACGTGTTTTTTGACTTGCTCTACAAAGACCCGAAGATCGCCGTGGAGCTCATCACCACCCTCGTGGAGCGGCTTCGAAAGGCCGACGACATGATCGAATCCCTTGCCTTCCTTGAGGTCAGCGAGCGGCTTATCCGTACGCTCCTTGAGGGCGCAACGACGGAGCGGGGAAATGAAGCGGGCTACGTGAAGATCGCGAAACTGACGCACAAGGATATCTCCGCCCGGATCGGATCGTCCCGGGAGGCCGTGTCCAAGTGCATGAAGATGCTCACGGCAAAGGGGATCATCAAAGAAGGGAAAGACTCTCTCCTCATCGCGCAGGATGCGACGGATCGTTTACGCGTCGACGACCGGGGGTAAGAGAAAAAGCTCCCTCATGCGCCGCCGCGACCAGCCGTCTTGCCTCTCGCCTTGAACCACGCCTCCCATCGGCTGTACTTCGGAAAATACACGGTAAAAAGGAGCACCGAGAGAATGATGAACAGATAGAGGTCCGAGGAGTTCCCGTTCAGGAGGAACAGGACGAGGCCGTAGATCGCCACGGACTCGCAAAGGGCGTAGGTGACGAAAGCACTGCTGATGAGCCGTTTAATTTCCGGCAGGTGCTGACCGGAGGCGGAAGCGCTCCGGGGCGGAACGGTCCCGGACAGCATGACCCTGTTTAAAACCGGTATCACGATAAATTCCACGGCCGCAACGACCAGAAGCACGTTCCTGAGCATTGCGATGTCCGACATCTGTATGAACCCCTGAAAAGGCGCATTCGACTCTTTGATGAGTTCGGCAATCACGGCATAGACGAGCACGCTCCCGATCATGAGCACGCCGATGAGGGCCGCGAGCCGGTACCCTTTTCTCAGGTCGTCCTGCAGGCGGATCTCGGGAGACTGGCGCGTCTCCTGCGTCTCGTGCGCTTCATACATTCCCTGGTCATCCATTGTTTTCCTCCTGAATATACGTTCTCAACAATACGGCGGTTCCTCTCCGTTCTTTCTTTCTTCGCTCTATCGCTGCTTCTCATCCCGCCACGTCTCGGCCCAGAGCGCCGTGGCCCCTGCCACGGCCGCGGGCATGACAAGGAAATTGACGAAGGGAATCATCATCGCGCACAGGACGGCGAAGCCGAACCCCAGGCTCGCTGCACGCCGCTCCGTCACGCGCTTCCGCACATCGTTGAAGGTGAGGCCGTTGTTCTCCATGGGATAGCTCAGGTATTCCACTGCCAGCATCCATGAGGTAAAGGCTATCCAGAGGAACGGTGAAAGGGCATTCAGGACCGGCACGAGGGACAGCAAAAAAAGAAGCCCTCCCCACAAGAGAAAGTAAATAAGTTTGCGCAGTTCATTGACGAGAGAGGGTATGATTCCGGCGACAGACGCCCGCAGTCCGCCGGGACCTCTTGGTGATCTCGTGCCGGTCACCTGCTCTTCCACCTTCTCCGAGAGCAGTCCGTTAAAGGGCGCGGCGACGAGGTTTGCCAGCAGGGTGAACGTGAAGATGATGATGAGCAGGGCAGCGGCGGCAAAAAGCAGCCAGAGCGCGAACCGCCCGAGCGCCGCCCACCAGCTTTCGCCTGAGGGGAGCAGGAGGTTCGTCAAATTCCCGAACTGGTCGATGCCGAGCCAGAGAAGGGACGCGAAGATGAGCATATTGACGAGAAGGGGCGCCACGACAAATCGCCGCAGTCCCGGCCTCGTGATGAGCCCGTAGCCGCGAAATACGTATGTAGCGCCGCGCAGAATGTTCATCATGTTTTATCTTCCCGGCATGCCGCCTGTCCGACCCGCGCCTGAAGGGCGATGTCGTCGATCTTGACCGTACGTCTAAATCTTCGGCAGCTTTGCGAGGGATTTCTTGATCTCTTCCTCGGGATGCTCGTGGTCCATGAGCTTGCCCTCTTTGTAATCGGCATAGGCCTGGAGGTCGAGGTACCCGTGGCCGCTCAGGTTGAAGAGGATGGTCTTCTGCTTGCCCTCTTCCCTGCACAGGAGCGCTTCGTCGATGGCCGCTCGAATGGCATGGCTGCTCTCGGGCGCGGGGATGATCGACTCGGTGTTGGCGAACATCATGGCCGCCTCGAACACCGCGGTCTGGTGGTAGGCCTTTGCCTCGATGAGCTTGTCGTGGTAAAGCTGGGACACGAGGGGCGAGTCGCCGTGGTACCGCAGTCCTCCCGCATGGATGCCGGAAGGCATAAAGTCATGGCCCAGGGTGTACATGGTCATGAGGGGCGTAAGGCCGGCAACATCGCCGAAGTCGTAGCGGAACTCGCCCTTGGTGAGCGTTGGGCATGACGTGGGCTCCACGGCCATGATGCGGAGGTTCTTGCCGTGAATTTTATCGTAAAGGAACGGAAAGCTCACGCCCGCGAGGTTGCTCCCGCCGCCGCAGCAGCCGATGACGATGTCCGGATAGTCTCCTGCGAGTTCGAGCTGTTTTTTTGCTTCAAGACCGATCACGGTCTGGTGCAGACAGACATGGTTCAGGACCGAGCCCAGGGCGTAGTTCGTATCGCTGCGGGAAGCGGCGTCCTCCACCGCCTCGGAGATGGCGATGCCGAGACTCCCCGAGCTGTCCGGGTCCATTTCGAGGATCTTCCGGCCGGAGTTCGTCATTGTTGACGGGCTGGCGTGCACGGTTGCGCCCCAGGTTTCCATCATGATCCTGCGGTAGGGCTTCTGGGAATAGCTCACCTTCACCATGTAGACCGTGACGTCAAGGCCGAAGAGCTTGCCGGCAAGCGCCATGGCAGAGCCCCACTGCCCGGCGCCGGTCTCGGTGGCAATGCGCTTGATCCCCGCCTTTTTGTTGTAGAATGCCTGGGGGATGGACGTGTTCGGCTTGTGGCTGCCCGCGGGGCTCACGCCTTCGTACTTATAATAGATCTTTGCCGGCGTTTTGAGGACCGCTTCAAGTCGGTGCGCCCGGAACAGGGGCGAAGGCCTCCAGAGGGAGTAAATATCGAGCACTTCTTCGGGGATGTCGATCCACCGCTCCCGGCTCACCTCCTGCTCAATGAGCGCCATGGGGAAAATGGGCGAGAGGTCCTTCGGTCCGACAGGCTGCTTGGTCCCGGGGTGGAGCGGCGGCTTTGGAAGGTTCGGCATGTCCGCCATGATGTTATACCATTTCGTGGGAATCTCCTTGTCGGAGAGGACGATCTTGGTCTGCTTCATACTGCGTGGTTCCTCCTGCACGGGGAATAATCGGGGAATGGTTCCGGACAAATCGAGAGTATTGTAAACTATTTTTCAGCCTTATACAACGGGATTTTCAAACACCCTTGCCGCATCGCGGATCGGGAGCGGAGAGCTTCCCGCAGTGGATCAAACTGTGAGCAGGACAGCCGCCGTGGCACTTATCGTGGATTTCGCAGGATATACGCGGGCAGGCGTTGCCGGTGAATGATCTGAAAAACATGAGGGCCTGGTGGTTCCAGATCTTACCGAAGGGATCGCTGAGGATGTTGCCGAGCAGGAATTCCTCCCGCCCGAAGAAGAGATTGCAGGGATAGACAGAGCCGTCGGGCATTACTCCGAGCTTCGTGGTCCCCGCAGGACATCGCGTCTTCGAAAGCTCGGGATACGTCTCAGCATCGGGGAGAAATCCCGAGCAAAAAACCGTCCCTTTTGCGGCAACATCGAATTTTTCCTTGACCGTTTTCAGAAACCGGTCAAAGGGCACGGTGGCATCCAGTTCCTCGCCGCTCACGGCATCGCGATACAGGAGAAAAAAATCCTTCGGCCGCAGCTCGCGGATTGCCTTGACCAGCCCCTCATCCATACCGGCGTTATAGACGGTTTTCACAACCGGTCCGTGCTTCTTGATAAATTCCGTCAGGCGGGCGAGCGTTTCCCGGTCATTGATCGAGATGCCGACGGTGGTCTTTCCTGTTGTTGTGAGAATGCGGGCAAGGGTATCAGCGTCGGCGCCGTTGGAACTCATGTTTACGCCGAACCCGGCCTTCCCTGTCTCGCGGACCATCGTGAAGAGGTCTTTGTGAAGCGTCGGCTCGCCGCCGATGATATCAATGGTCTTGACGCCGATGTGCCCGAGCCTGCCGAGCATGGCCCGGAAATCCCCGATTGACATGTCCTCCTGAAGCGGCATGGACTTGTTGAAGCAGAAGTCGCAGGCCTTGTTGCACCGGAGGGTGGGATAGAACTGTATGTAGTCGGGTCCGCTTTTCATTCCGCAATCCGCATTCCGCATTCAGAAATTCGTGGCTAAATGACGTATGTTCCACCCTTCTTTTTGATAAACCCTTCCCTCTCCAGTTGAGTAAGATTCTTCTTCACCCGCGCCGGCTCCATGCCGACCTTTTTCACAATCTGGATTGCCGTCAAGGGCGATTCCTTTACCAGCGCTTTCAAAATCCTGCCCCGCACCTGCCGGTTGGAGTTCTCGAAGGGACTTTGCCTGGTATAATGCGCACTGCGTTGATTCGGGTTGCCTTGCTCCTTCTTGAGCATGCTTCCGTAATCCATAAGCGCATTATACCACTTCCCCGGGCCGGCTTTATCCAGCGTCTTCTCGATAAGCGGAACGATCTCCCCGTCCCTGATGTTCTCCCGGTCATGAAAAAAGTGATGGATGTACACACGCCTGATGTTCGTGTCCATGAAAACCACGGGTTTATTGAACGCGAAGGCAGCGACAGCGCCGGCAGTGTATTTCCCGATCCCCGGAAATTTCACCAACTCATCAGGGTCGGACGGCAGCCTGCCGTGATGCTCGTTGATCACCGTCTGAGCCAGGGCTTTCAGCGCCAATGCCCGGCGGTTGTAGCCCATCCCCTGCCAGACTTTGAGGAGTTTCGGCAACGGCGCCTTTGCGAGTGCGGCAAAATCGGGAAAGGCGGCGAGAAACTCCTTATACTTTGCAAGCACCCGCTCCACCTGGGTCTGTTGGAGCATGATCTCGGACACGAGGACTCGGTAGGGGTTCCGCGTCCGCCTCCACGGCAGATCGCGGCCGTACTTACTATAGTGATTGTAGACTTTCTTACGAAACGATCGAACTGCCGATGCAGTGAGGGATGAGCCTTTCATGCCGTTCCTGCGCAGCACTTCTTATACTTCTTCCCGCTTCCGCAGGGGCAGGGATCGTTGCGGCCGGCCTTAACGCCCCGCGCCTTTCCAAAGGGACTTGCCGCGCCGGCCATTGCAGCCTGCCCGCCCATTTCCCGCGCTACGGCCATCCTGGCTTCCCGCAAACCCACATTGATCCTCGCGATACAATGGAACATCAC
>CAKKPG010000031.1 GCA_919901555.1 Nitrospiria bacterium
AACCCTATGGCGGAAAAAAAATTTGAAGCTGCGCTTGCCAGGCTCGAAGAGATCGTCAAGGAACTCGAGAAGGGGGACCTGCCCCTCGAACAGTCCCTCAAGCTCTTTGAGGAGGGCGTGAAGCTCTCTCGCATCTGCAACAAGCAGCTTGAAGACGCCGAACGCAAGGTGGAGATCCTCCTTAAGGACAAGGCGGGCACGATGACCGCACAGCCCTTTGAGGATGAAGAGGAAGCATAGCGCGCCGCACCTATGGATATACGATCGTACCTCGCGAAAAAGAAGGAGCTTGTCGACAAGGCGCTGGAAGCGCTCGTTCCACCGGCGAAGACCTTCCCTCCCGCTGTTTTCGAGGCCATGCGGTACAGCCTGTTCGCCGGGGGCAAGCGGGTGAGGCCCATCCTTGCCGTTGCGGCGGCAGAGGCCCTGGGCGCGAAAACCGCCGGCCTCCTTCCCGCGGCAGGAGCGCTGGAACTCATCCATACGTATTCACTGGTCCACGACGACCTTCCGGCCATGGACGATGACGACTTGCGGCGCGGAAGGCCGACCTGCCACAAGGTTTACGGCGAGGCAATCGCCATCCTGGCTGGAGACGGGCTGCTCACCATGGCCTTCGAGGCGCTGTCCGATCCCCGGCGGCTCAAGGCCATCCCGGCGCCGAGGCTGCTCGCCATCATCCGCGAGCTCGCAACGGCGTCCGGTGTCTTCGGCATGGTGGGCGGCCAGGTGGTTGATATCCAGTCCGAGGGAAAGGAAATGGACCTGCCCACGCTGGAATACATTCATACGCACAAGACGGGCGCGCTCATCCGCGCGTCTGTCAGGGTCGGCGCGCTCTATGCCGGGGCCGGCGAACGGCAGTTCGCGGCCCTGTCGCGGTACGGGGAACTCGTGGGGCTGGCTTTCCAGATCGCCGACGACATCCTTGACCTTACGGGCAAGGAGGAAGAGATCGGGAAAGATGTCGGGAGCGACCTGGAAAAAGGCAAGATGACCTTTCCCGGCTTCTACGGCCTGGAAGAGTCTCGGCGCAGGGCGGTGGAGGTCGTGGACAAAGCCGTCGCGGTTTTGAAGGGTTTTGACAAAAAGGCCGACCCCCTGAGGGAACTGGCGAGGTACATCATTACAAGAGTCAATTAATACGTCAGGGGCAAGGGTCAAGCAGCAGGGGTCAAGGAAAAACCGTAATGCTTACCCATAACCCGGGACCCCTGACCCTATATTGTGAGGTAGCCATGATACTCGACAACATAAGCAATCCCGACGATCTGAGGAAGCTTTCCCGGGAGGAGCTCGTTGCCCTGGCCGCGGAGCTCAGGCAGGAGATCATCGCCGTCGTGTCGAAGAACGGCGGTCATTTGGCGCCGAGCCTCGGCGTGGTGGACCTGACCATTGCCCTCCATTATGCTTTCGATACGCCGAAAGACCGTATTATCTGGGACGTAGGGCACCAGGCGTATGCGCACAAGCTGCTCACGGGCAGGCGTGAACGGTTCCACACGCTCCGGCAGCACGGCGGGATCAGCGGGTTCCCCAAGCGCGAGGAGAGCCCTTACGACCAGTTCGACGTCGGACACGCGAGCACGTCGATCTCCGCTGCGCTCGGCATGATAGCGGCGCGGGACATCAAGGGTGAAGACCACCGCGTCATTGCCGTGATCGGCGACGGCTCCATTTCGGCAGGTCTTGCCTTCGAAGGGTTGAACCAGGCGGGGCATTTAAAGAAAAACCTGGTGGTCGTCCTGAACGACAACGAGATGTCCATCTCGCCCAATGTGGGCGCTCTCTCAGCCTACCTGAACCGGCTTATGACCGGCAACTTCTATACCCGGCTGCGCCTGGAGACGAAAAGCTTCCTCCAGGGCATCCCGAAGATCGGGGTTTCCATGTTCAACCTCGCGAAGAAGACCGAGGAATCCCTGAAAGGCCTCATGGCGCCGGGCCTGTTGTTCGAGGAACTGGGGTTCCAGTACGTGGGTCCCATCGACGGGCACCGCATAGACCACCTCCTTGATACGTTCAACAACATTAAGGACTTCACCTGGCCGGTGCTTGTCCACGTGGTGACGAAGAAAGGCAAAGGGTGCGAGTTCGCCGAAAACGACCCTGCCCGGTATCACGGCACGCCGGCCTTCGACCTGTGCACCGGCAAGCCCGTCAGCAAAAAAGAGTCCGTGCTCAGCTATACCGAGGTCTTCGGGCAGACCATGGTAAAACTGGCTGAGGACAACAACAGGATCGTCGCCATCTCTGCCGCCATGCCCGACGGCACGGGGCTGGATACGTTCGCTGCCAAATACCCGGACCGGTTCTTCGACGTGGGCATTGCCGAGCCCCACGGCATCACCTTCGCCTGCGGGCTCGCGGCGGAGGGTCTGCACCCCGTGGCCGCAATCTACTCCACGTTCATGCAGCGCGCCTACGACCAGATAGTGCACGATCTCTGTCTGCAAAACTTGCCGGTGACGCTCGCCCTGGACCGGGCGGGACTGGTGGGTGAGGACGGGCCTACGCACCACGGCGTGTTCGACCTGGCGTACCTGCGCCACCTGCCGAACATGGTCATCATGGCCCCTCAGGACGAGAACGAGCTTCAGCACATGATCAAGACCGCTGTTGAGTACGCCGGCCCCACCGCCGTGCGCTACCCCCGGGGCACCGGCGTCGGCGTTCCCATGGACCAGGAGCTCAAGGCCCTGGAGGTCGGCAAGGCCGAGGTGCTCAGGGAAGGAAGCGATCTCGTGATCCTGGCCGTCGGCACCATGGTCCATCCTTCCCTCGAGGCCGCGGACCGGCTCAAAGCAGAAGGCATTTCCGCCGCCGTGGTGAACGCGCGGTTCGTAAAGCCCCTCGACGAGGAACTGATCCTCCAGGCGGCCAGAAAGACCGGCAGGGTGGTCACGGTGGAAGAGCACGCCCTTGCAGGCGGGTTTGGAAGCGCCGTCCTTGAGTGTCTGGAGTCGAACGGGCTTGCGGGAATAAAGGCGCACCGGATAGGACTTCCCGACGCATTCATCGAGCACGGTTCCCAGAAGATCCTTCGACAAAAGTACGGGCTGGACGCCGACGGCATTTATGCGTCGGCCAGGGAATTTGTGATAAGCACTCGCCTCAAGGTTGCCTCCCCGGTCTCGAAGGTCAGGGCGATGGACGTGTGAGTGAAGAAATGCGGAATGCGGAATAAAAATGGCGAGGCACTAAGAGATTTCTTAGTGCTTTTTTGTTGGCAGTTCCCCTAATGAGTAGAAAATAATAATAATTGTAAGCAATGCTCAAGCGCGACATAAAGAAATTAAAAAAACTCCGTCTCGACCGTCTTCTCGTCGATCGAGGCCTCGTGGAGAGCCGCGAAAAGGGTCAGGCTTTGATCCTGTCCGGCCAGGTGATGGTAAACAATCAGAAAGTTGAAAAGGCCGGCGCCCTCGTGCCTGAGGACGGAGATATCCGCATCCTCGGTACGCCGATGCCGTACGTGAGCCGGGGCGGGCTCAAACTCGAGGCAGCGCTGCGTGAATTCAAGGTCGATGTATCAGGCAAGACCGCGATGGATGTGGGCGCCTCCACCGGCGGTTTCACGGATTGCCTGCTCCAGCACGGATGCAAGAAGGTATACGCTATTGACGTGGGTTACGGCCAGATGGCATGGAAGCTCCGGCAGGACCCGCGCGTGGTGGTGATCGAGCGCAGGAACATCCGAGATATCGACCCTTCCCTCATCCCGGAGCCTGTTGATATCGCAGTCATCGACGTCTCCTTCATCTCCCTCGAAAAAGTGATCCCTCCTGTTCAGCAGTTTCTCAAACCGGGGGCTGCTGTCGTCGCCCTGATCAAGCCGCAGTTCGAGGTCAACAGGGAACAGGTAGGCAAAGGCGGGATCGTGCGCGATGAAGCGGCACGGGAAGCCGCGAAGGAAAGAATTACCGCGTTCGTTCAGGAACAGGGCTTTGACGTAAGGGGTGTGATTCCTTCGCCGATCACGGGGCAGGACGGGAATGTGGAGTACCTGATTTATGCAGTAAGACGCGAATAGGAAATAGTGCGGAATGCCTGCCTGTGCGTCGCGCGCAGACAGGCATTCCGCAATCCACATTGCCTCATTACTCCGTCAGGCGCGCAGCGAACTCCTCTCCTAATACCACAATAGACTCGATATCCAGGTAGCGCGGCGCATTCCGGTCAAGGAGCATCGTGCACTGGGCAGGGAAGTCTTCCTCCGGGAGCGCGTCAGAGAACAGGAGCAGCACGGGGTAGCGGGGGAAGAAACGGAATTCAAAGGCCGCGTCATAGTTCCCCCTGACCTCGGCTGTCACGGCTCCCATCCTCTCACATGCCGCCCGGAGTCCCTCTACGTTTCCAGAAAAATGCCCGGCGATAACCTCCTCAACATGTCCTGCCCACGCTTTGTCCTTGGCGTGAGAGGCCGGCACGGAGCTGAAGGTGATCCATTCTCCTGAAGGCGCCGGCAGGTCGGGCATGCAGAGATGGTTGTATATGAGTATGGATATCCACGGCCGCGCTTCCTTTCCCGCGGCGTCCAGGATCCTCTCCTTCGTGATCTGATATTTTTCGTTCAGGAAAATGAGCTCCATGCTGTCCGCGCCGGCAGTCTCACCGCCGAGAAGCGCCGCCGCTTTCCTGAAATCAACAGCTTTGTTCTTCTCTTTCAAGGCTTTGAGGGCGTGCTCATACACCGTGCCGGGCGAATCCGTACGCGACCCTTCCTCTGCCAGGAGCGCTTCCCGCGCAGTGTCGCCCAAACCGGGGCATTCGGCGACCGACGCCATATTCGCCGCAACCTTGGCGGCAAAGCCGAAACAGCTCCGCACGCCGCAGGCGCCGCAGTTTGTTTTCGGCAGGAGCTTGTATATCTCAACGGCGGTTTTCATGGCAAATAGTAACTACAGGTCAGCCGCAAAAAGACGCAGAAGTCACAAAAGGTTGTAGCGTCGGGGTTTATCCCGTTAGAGATTTTTCGCTTGACGCGATCTCTAACGGGGTTTATCCCCGACGATTAGTCGCCCTCAGTAAATGAGGGCGCTACATGGGACCTGAGCAGTTACGACAAATAGTACCCTGAGCGAACTACACTGTAACGCTTTTTCCGAAGGGTGTCAATCAAGTCTCAGCCGCCGGAGCGCAGCCCCGTCGTGTAGTAAACAAGACACGTTTCGCCTTTTTTCAGGATTTCTCTGGTATAGGGGTCACGCTCGGTGGCCCCGTATTTTATTTCGCCTGTTCAGCCGATACCGGGGGCATCAGTATGGAAACTTTATTTCTCCCCGCCTCTTTCGATGCATACAAGGCATTGTCCGCACGCGTGACCAGAGTGTCAATGTCTCCCTCCGTCGGGCCAAAAGCGGTGACCCCCATGCTAAGAGAGAGCTTGATTTTTTTCTGTTCGGTAACCTGAAACTCGATTTTTTCAATTGAAGCGCGAATTTTTTCTGCAAGGTTCTTTGTGCCCTCTATCGATGTTTCAGGCGCGATAATCATAAATTCGTCGCCGCCATGCCGTCCTACGATGTCGGCCTTCCTCAGCGAGTTCCTGATGGTTTCAGAAACAATCTGTAATGCCTTGTCTCCCGCTGAATGACCGTAGGTGTCGTTTATTTTTTTAAACTTGTCGATATCGCAGAGTATCAATGATAATTCGGAGCCATATCTGCTCGCCCTGTCCATCTCACGCCTGAGCATTTCTATCAGTGCTCTTCGGTTCAACAGCCCGGTCAGGCTGTCGGTCGTCGATAAATATTCCAATTTTTCTATAAGGTGTTTCCTCTCTGTTTCTGATTTCCTCCGATCGGTAATGTCTCTGGTATACTCGATGACATACGAGACCTTTCCCGTTTTGTTCAGGATAGGGTAGGTGTAGATTTCCACCCACGCTTCCGAGCCGTCGGGAAACGTCAACAGTTTGTCCTTTGCGCAAGGGTCGGACGAATGAAAGGTTTTCTCGACCACGCAATTTTCACAAACGCTGCAGCTGTTTTGTAATACCTCGTGGCACTTCTTGCCGAGAAGGTCGTTGATCGGCTTGTTTCTCATTTGCGCATACGCTTCGTTGACTTTGATTATTCTATAATTATGGTCAACAATGCTGAACGGGTCCCGGATGCTGTCAAATATCATGGTCAAAAACTTTTCCGACCTTTGCTGTTTTTCCTCCCGCCGCTTCTTTTCGGTGACGTCATGAATAATACAGACGCGCCCGCCCTCCTCAATGAGAGCGATGGATACCTCTTGATCGTACGCCGAACCATCCTTTCTTCTGGCGGTCAGTTCGCCCCGCCATCGTCCTTTTTTCTGAAGCATGGGCACGATCGAGTGATCGATTTTTTCGAGTTCCTTCTCAGCATACAAAATTCTGTAGGTTTTACCGACGAGTTCGCCGGGACGGTCATATCCGTTGATCCTGGCATACGCATGATTTACGTAGACATACTCATCGTTTTGATTAAAGATGGCCATTCCGTCCATGGACGCTTCCATGGCCGCCAGATGTTTTCTGAGCGCTTTCTCCACCTGGTTGTGCCTGGACAGAATTTTCGAGATTATCACGCCGAATATGATGAAGCTGAGGATGAAGAATAACCGAACAGCGAACTCGTGAGATGACACGTGAAGCAGAAGGCCGGGGAAGGTTCCGCGGTGAGAAAAAAAAGAACCAAATGCCGCATCCATAATCCAGATAAGAAGGGCGGCGATTACTGAAAAAAAGATTACTTTGTGCTCATCTTTAGCCATGTCACCGGAGCAAATTCATCCCTTTTTTATTCGAGCGCGCTCGTTGGTAAAGCGTGATTAATCGGCTTTGTTTGCCGTTCTCTGTTTATCTTGGTTGGATTATAGCAAAAAATACAGTCTATTACTATAAGAATATGCAAAGAATATTACTGCCCGAAGCGGGTGAGCTGTGATATTTTGCAACTCTCGAGAGGGATGTCCCATGACAGGCCGGGGGCGAAAAACGACGGGGGGATGATTCGTGTGCGTGTAAATGCATCAGAAAGCCGCCACGCCTGCGGCGTGGCGAACCCCGTTAGAGAATTTTGATCTCTAACGGGGTTTACTCGGTCCGCTCCCTGTTCTTCGGCCGCTTGTTCGCTTCCAGAATTTTCTTCCGCAGCCGGATGCTCAGGGGTGTCACTTCCACGAGCTCGTCTTCCTTGATGAACTCAAGCGACTGTTCAAGCGATAACTGCCGATGGGGCACGAGGCGAAGCGCTTCGTCAGCGCCCGAGGCGCGCATGTTGGTGAGCTTCTTTTCCTTGATCACGTTCACGTCCATGTCGGTCTCGCGCGAGTTCTCGCCCACGATCATTCCTTCGTATACCGCCGTGCTTTCATTGATGAAGAGTTCGCCGCGGGGCTGGATGTGGTAGAGGGCATAGGTCGTGGTCTTGCCTGCACGGTCGGCCACGAGGGCTCCGGTGGCGCGTTTGGCGATGGTTCCCTGCCAGGGCTCGTACCCGTCGAAAAGATGGTTCAAAAGGCCGGTGCCGCGGGTATCGGTCAAAAACTCCGACCGGAATCCGATGAGTCCGCGCGCCGGGATGCGGAACTCGAGCCTGACGCGGCCGTGGCCGTTGTTCGCCATCTTGGTCATGCGGCCTTTGCGGGTCCCGAGTTTCTGGGTGATGACGCCGATGAATTCCTCGGGACAGTCGATGACCAGGTTTTCCATGGGCTCGAAGGTCTTTCCGTCGCGCTCTTTTGTAATGGTCTCGGGCTGGGATACCGAAAGTTCATAGCCTTCCCGCCGCATCATCTCGATCAGGATCGCAAGCTGAAGTTCGCCGCGTCCCAGGACCTTGAAGGTGTCGGTGGCGTCGCCCTGTTCGACCTTGATCGCCACGTTGTAGAGGAGCTCTTTTTCGAGCCGTTCTTTCAAGTGGCGCGAGGTAACGAACTTGCCTTCCTTGCCTGCGAAGGGCGAGTTATTGATGGAGAAGAGCATCGAGATCGTGGGTTCGTCCACGGCAATGCGCGGCAGGGGTTTCGGGTTTTCCGGGTCCGTGATGGTGTCCCCGATGTTCACGCCTTCAATGCCGGCCAGGGCCACAATGTCGCCGACGGTGGCGCTCGGCGTGTCCACCCGTTTCAGGCCCTCAAATGCGAAGAGCGATGTGATCTTGGTCTTGACCATTGCGCCGCCCTGGGTGATCACGCCGATGGGCTCGCCCACCCGCGCGGTGCCTCCGAATATCTTGCCGATGGCCAGGCGTCCGACATAATCGTTGTAAATGATGTTCATGACCAGGAGCTGGAGCGGCGCGGTCTCATCGCCCTCCGCCTGCGGGACGGTGTTCACGATCAGATCAAAGAGCGGTTTGAGGTTCGTACCTTCATCTTCCATCTTCAGCTTGGCGATGCCGTCCCGGGCGTTGGTGTACACGATGGGGAAATCGAGCTGGGCGTCATTCGCATCAAGATCTATGAACAGGTCGTACACTTCATCCACGACTTCGGCAATACGCGCATCGGGCCGGTCGATCTTGTTGATCACGAGGATCGGCGG
>CAKKPG010000032.1 GCA_919901555.1 Nitrospiria bacterium
TACTATTACCACAACGATCATTTAGGTACTCCGCAGAAACTAACCGACTCGACCGGTACTATCGTATGGTCTGCTGAATACAAACCCTTCGGCGAAGCGACGATAACCGTATCGACGATCACAAACAATCTCAGATTACCTGGACAATACTTCGATCAGGAAACAGGCCTGCATTACAATTATTCCAGGGACTATAACCCGGCGCTTGGGCGGTATTTGCAAGCGGACGTGATCGGAATTCAATATGGTGAAAATCACCTTTACGTTTATACAGAAGGCAACCCACTCAACATTGCAGATCCTCTTGGATTAATGGGTTCGACACCTCCCGGCGTACCTGATACTGGCACGCCGCCATCTAACTATTTTCCCCCATACACTCCGCCCCAAGCACCCCCTAATTGTTCCTTAAAAGGTATGGATAAGGAGCTGACAAAAATGGGCTGGAGAATAGTAGAACTCGATCCCATAGGACCTAAATTTAAATTGACCAAACCATATTTTGGTACGCAAATTCAACTCAAAGTAGAACAGGTTTTATGGCGAATGGTGATTAACTGGAGATATATGTGTAAAGACAAATGCGGTAAAGAATATCCTCTAACCTTAAGAACTATGCCAGGTGGCGATAATGATTATTGGGAAATCATCCATATGTGGGAAAAAACCATTAAATACTCATTCGGTATAGCAACACTTACTAGTGAGTGGAGGCAACGCTGGTAACTATGACAATGAATTTTAAAAATATATTAAAGCTTGTAATGGTCTGCTTTTTGACATTGTTCAGCATGCAGATCATTACCTCTATTGTTTTCGAAACGATAACGCATGAGGCCTTATCGTTGTACTCTTCAGAATATTTGAAAACGCATTCGAATGTTACAAATGAAAGTTTTAAAGCTGCTCATGAAAACTTTTCTGCACCGCCTATCGCAAAGTTGCTTGATATTGCGCTGCAAGGCGTTGTGCTATTTGGCGTGGCTGTTTTAATTGAAAGGAAAAAAAAATATCAAAAGAAGTATTGGGCTTCAGCCTTACTGATGACACAGCTTGCGCATAATTTTGCAAATTCAAATCTTGGCTTTACGCCAAGTTTGGTGATTTATTTGCTTACGGTGTTTGCGGCTTTGATTATTGGGTTAT
>CAKKPG010000033.1 GCA_919901555.1 Nitrospiria bacterium
TTGAAACTTGAGCAAAATCATTTTGCACTTGACAGGGGGATTATAGGATGTCCCCAATGCATCCCCAATGCAATGCCAGCGTTCGCGTCATCTCGGCGTGAACACATCGAGCATTAATCGGGCGCTGGCACGGGTGACCGAGGTTGCCGGTAAAAGATGAAAGCATCCTGAGAACCAACGTTCCCGAGTCGTCCCCAAGATAGCTTTTTTCGCTTGACGGTGCCCTTTAAATGGGTGACCCTAAAGGGCTCTAAAGGGCTTGTTTTTTTAGTTACCTCATTTTATAGGCCACAGATTCGCCGGACGAGGCGAAAAACCATAAAATCACAACGGCCGGAGCTTCCGCAGGACGAACTTCCTCATCTCCTCGGCGAAGAACAGGGCGAGGGCAAAGGGGACGAACAGCATCCATACGGAGAAGGGAAGGGGAGCAGTCGAGAATATCCTGTTGCCCAGGGGGTGGTAGACGATGAAGAGCTGGAGCAGCAGCTCCACGGCAATCCCCGCAAAGATCAGCCGGTTCGAGAACCACCCGAGAGAGAAGGCCGATTCCCGCAGGGACCGGCAGGCGAAGACGTTCGCGATCTGCGTCACGATGATGGCGGTGAGGCAGGCGGTCGTTGCCTGCACATAGAGGGGATTGTCCGCGGCGAGCGTCCGGCCCCAGTGCCATCCGCCTGAATACAATACATAAAAGAACCCGAAGAGCGCTGCCGCGGCCTCGATAGGGCCGAGGAAAAGGTAGGCCCTCGTGAAGAGCGGCATGTTGAGGAGATGCTCCTTCGGACTTCGGGGCGGCGCTTTCATGACATCGGGCGACGGCTTTTCCGCACCCAGGGCGAGCGCCGGGAGCATGTCCGTGCCTAGGTCCACGGCCAGGATCTGCATGATCGTGAGGGGAAGGGGTATCCTGAACAGCACGGAGGCGAGGTAGGGTACGATCTCCGGAATGTTCGACGAGAAAATGTAGCTGATAAACTTCCTGATATTTGCGAAGACGGCCCTGCCTTCCTCGACGGCGTTCACGATGGTGGCAAAATTGTCGTCAAGGAGTATCATGTCCGCCGCCTCTTTGGCCACGTCCGTTCCGGCCACGCCCATGGCAATGCCGATGTCGGCCCGCTTGAGCGCCGGCGCGTCGTTCACCCCGTCTCCCGTGACGGCCACGCGCTCGCCCTCTCCCTTCAGGATGTTCACGACCCGGAGCTTGTGCTTCGGCGTCATGCGCGTGAAGAGGACCTCCGGCTTCGCGAGCATCGCGCGCAGTTCCCGGTCGGACATGTTCAGAAAATCACCGCCCTCCACGACGGCGGGCTCTCCAACCACGAGCCCGATCTCGCGCGCTATGGCAACGGCGGTCCGTGACGCGTCGCCGGTGATCATGATGATCCGTATCCCCGCCTCCCTGCATTTTGTGATGGCGCCGGCCACCTCGGGCCTCGGCGGGTCTTCGAGCCCGATGAGTCCTGTAAAGACCATCTCTCGCTCCGCATCTTCCTTGCTTGCGATCCGCTCTTCGGGCCCCACGTCCCGGTACGCGAAGGCGAGCACGCGCAGCCCCTGGTCCATGAAGGAATGGTAGAGGGAGGTCGCTTCTTCTTTCAGGGATTCATCGAACGGTATTTGTTTTCCATCCTTCAAACACCGGGCGCAGACGGACAGCACGCTCTCAGGAGCGCCTTTTGTCATGACGGCCGCGGCGCCGTCAACGGCGTTTACCGTGCTCATCCTCTTTCGTTCCGCGTCAAAGGGGAATTCCCGCACCCGGATGGCCGAACTTTTCCCCAGAGCCTCGAATGCCGCCCGGTAGAGGGCGACTTCGGTGGGCTCTCCCCGGAGTTCTCCATTTACTTCTTTGGTGTTGTTGCAGAGCAGGGCAACGGTAAAGAGTTGACGGACGTCTGCTGCCGTGCCGTTGTCGAGAACGCCGGTTTTCCGCACGGCCATCCTGTTCAGGGTGAGCGTGCCCGTCTTGTCCGTGCAGATGACGGAGACGGAGCCCAGGGTCTCGACGGAGGTAAGCGTCTTTATGAGCGCGTTTCTTTTTGCCATGCGCTGGCTCCCCATGGCAAGCGCGAGGGTCACCGTGGGAAGCAGCCCCTCGGGCACGTTCGCCACGATGATGCCCACGGCAAAAAGAAAGTTGTCCCAGAAGGTCCTGCCGATCAAAAAACCGATGACGAAGAACACCAGACCCATCACGGTTGCAATGGCCGCGACTATCCGCGTTATTTTTACGATCTCCTTCTGAAGGGGGCTCAAGCCGGGAGTGACGGCGCCCGTGAGGCCGGCGATCCGTCCGAACTCGGTCCGCATGCCGGTGGCAAAGGCCACACCCCGGCCCGAGCCGCTCACCACGGTGGTCCCGGCAAAGGCGATGTTCGGACTCCGCAGGGGATCGCCGGAAAAGGGGCCGGCGCTTCTGACCACTGGTTCCGACTCGCCGGTCAGGGCCGCGTTGTTCACCATGAGCTCGTTTGTGCCGATGATCCGGAGGTCCGCAGGGACCTTGTCGCCCTCGGCAAGGAGCACAATGTCCCCGGGGACCGTTTCGTCCGCCGCGATATCTGCCTCGCTTCCCTCCCGGACGACCTTGACGCGGAAGGGGAGCAGTCTCTTCATCGCTTCCAGCGCCCGCTCCGCCCGGTACTCCTGGACAAAGGTGAAGACGGCGTTGATGAAGATGACGGCGGTAACGGCCAGCCCGAGGGCGAGCATGCCTTCGCCGGGATGGAGGTATTCCGACACGAAAGAGAGCGCGGCGGCGATCCAGAGCAGGACGGCGAGGAAATGGGTGAACTGGCCGATGAATTTCCGGATCAACGGCTTCTCTCTTACTTCCTCGATCCGGTTCGGCCCGAACTCCGCACGTCTCCTGTGCGCCTCATCCCGGGTGAGACCCCGTTCGGACGTAACAAGGGTGCGGAAGACCTCATGTTCCGGCAGGCTATGTATCTTCATGTCCGGGCTTCAGGATAATGAGATTGCAGGGGGTTTCGCGCAGCACGCGCTCCACGGGATTTCCGCGAAAGAGGGAACTCACGAGGCTCCGCGTGCTCGCGCCCATGATAATGAGGTCCGACCGCCGCACCGCGGCCTCGATGGTGATGCTCCGCCCTTCAGCCCCCGTCGTGTGCCCCTTTTCGTGCGCCACGCCGCGCCGGTCGAGGAGATTGATGAACAGGGAGATGTCGGCCGGGATCTTTTTCTCCCATTCCACCGGCGTTAGAGGCACTTCGCCGTGGAAGAATTTCTTTATGGGCTTCGTCGTATGGAACAGGTATACCGAGGCGTCGAAGGCCCGGGCGAGCATGGCCGTGAAATAAGCGCGCTCGGGGATATGCGTAAGGCGCGCCTTGAGGGGGACGAAAATTTCCTTCGGGTGGATCCTGCCCAGGTGCACCACCCGCACAAGCGCCACCGCGCAGGGAAGGCTGACCGACAGCTTCCGCGCCGTCGTACCGGCGTAGAACCGCTTTTGGACGTCCTCTCTGCGCGTGGCCGCGAAGACGAGGTCGATGCCCCCCATCCGGACGATCTCCCCTATCTTTCTTGCGGGATCGCCCTTGCTGAACAGGCACTCAGCCTCTATGCCCGTCTCCTGCGCCCGGAGCGCAAGCCGCCTGGCAGCGGCTTTGGCGAGCTCAAAACGGTTGTCGGGAAGATCCGGTTCCGCGACGGAGCACAGATAGAGCCTGGCCCCGGCAGCGCCGGCGAGGTGCATGGCATAACGCGCCGAGACCTCGGAGTTTACCTGCTCGTTGACCGCGGCCAGGATCTTTTTGTACATACTTAAAGATAGCACCGAAGCAGGGAAAAATCAAAGGGCCCCCCCCGGGGACGCCATGATGATGATCCGCAGCGCAGCTTTTGTTCAAGGCCCTCCCGGCTTGATTTTTTTGCTCTCTGTGCTATTCTTTTTACAGATCGCCGCTCCATGGAGAGGGGAAGGTGGGCATAATCCTTTTGTATGTCGGGAGGACACGGCTTGACTTTTGTTGGACGCCGTTATATAGTAAGCAATTACTTACATTATGACGAAAGCATCGGAAACCAAGGAAAAGCTGATCAATGCCGCCCTGAAGCTGATCTCGCAGAAAGGGTACCTCGGCACGACCACGCGGGAGATCGCCCGGACAGCGGGCGTTACCGAGCTTACCCTCTTTCGCCGTTTCGGCTCAAAACAGCGGCTGTTCGAAGAGCTCCTGGCCCGGCACATGTTCCTTCCGGCGCTCCGGGAGCTCCTGCCGGGCCTGGGGTCCCTTTCCTACGAGGAGGCGCTCCGGACCGTTGCGACCCGGTTCCTGCTGAGCCTCAAGGAGCGAAAGCCCATGGTCAAGATCACCCACTCCGAGATCAACCTCTACCCGGAAAAAATCAGGAAGGTCTATCTCCAGTTCATCGACGGGACCACAGTCGACCTCGCGCGTTATTTCCAGGCCCTCCAGAAAAAGGGCCTGCTCAGGGGATTTGCTCCCGAGCTGGCGGCCCGGGCGTTCATGGGAATGCTGTTCTCCTATTTCCGGACCGAAGAGATCATGAAGGGGGCCGCGATAACGAAAAAGATGATGGAGCGGGACGTGGGCCAGTTCGTGGATATTTTCATTCACGGGACGCTCAGGAATGGAAGCTGACACCTATTATCCGGAGAGACCTATGGGGAAGCCCTGTACAGGCGATATCTTATCCAACCTCCTGCTGGCGCTGTTCATTTCGGCCTTTGTCGTCGCGCCGGTCCGTCTTGTTGCCGAGGAAGCCTTGCCCGCGGGCCGGAACGCCACGGCGCCCGACGGCGTCAAGGGGGCGGACAGCGCCGGCGGTATCGAGATGAAGGGGGGGGAGACCCTCTCCCTGGACCGATGCATCGAGATCGCCCTCAGGAAAAGCCCGACTATCCTCGCGGCGTACCACGCGGTGAATGCCGGCCAAAGCCGGGTGGGCCAGGCACGGTCGGGGTACTATCCCCAGATCGCCGCCTCAGCGGACTACAGCAAGTATTCCCTGTCGACCGACCCGACGAACGCCGCCCTCGACCAATATGCCGCCACGGCCACCCTTACCCAGAATATCTTCGATTTCGGCAAGACCTGGACCCAGGTGACGATCCAGCAGCGGAACCTCGACGCGTCCCGGGAAGACCTCCGGAACACCACCAGCCAGATCGTCCTCAACGTCAAGCGCGCGTATTACGGACTCCTCCAGGCCGGGAAAAACCGCGATGTGTTCAAGGAAACGGTGGCGCAGTTCGAGCAGCATCTCAATCAGGCCAAAGGTTTCTTCGAGCTCGGCGTCAAATCCAAATTCGACGTGACCAAGGCGGAGGTGGACCTGAGCAATGCGAAGCTCTCCCTCATCCGCGCGGAGAACGCCCTCAGGATCGCGCGGGTCATCTTGAACAATGCCATGGGAACGCCCGACGCTTCGGCGTATACCATCGAAGACACGCTCTCGTTCCGGAAAAATCCCATTACGTTTGAGGAGGCGAAGCAGAGGGCGTACGCCAACCGGCCGGACCTCAAATCCGCCCTGTCGAGGCGGGAGGCGGCCGAAGAGTCCATCTCGCTCGCCCGCAAGGAATACTTTCCCGTGCTGTCGGGCAATGCCAAGTATGCCCGCGTCGGCGAGACCTATCCTCCCGAGCAGAGCGGGTGGAGCGCCGGCGTGACATTCACCTTCCCGCTCTTCAGCGGGTTCCTGACGAACCATAAGGTCCGCGAAGCGAAGGAAAATCTGAATATCCTGAAAGCCAACGAAGAAGCCCTCAGGCAGGACATCCTCCTCGACGTACAGCAGGCATACCTGAACCAGCAGGAGGCGGAGGAACGGGTGTCCGTGGCAGAACTCACCGTAAAACAGGCGGAAGAGAATTTTGAGATCGCCAAGGGCCGGTATGAAGCCGGGGTGGGGAGCCCCATAGAGGAGACCGACGCCCTCGTGGCCCTGAACAACGCAAAGACGAACCTCATTGCGGCGCTTTCGGATTACAAGATCGCCGAGGCAGCGCTCGCGAAAGCAATGGGAGAATAGGAACAGCACATGCGGAATGGGAAATGCGGAGTGCGGAATGAACAGCAAAGGCAAGGGGCCTTGATGTCCTCTTTTTTTGCCGCTTGTACGATCCTGGCGATGGGGCTTCCGTTCCTGCCAGCCTGCTCAAACGGCAAGCAGCCGCCTCGCAGCGTGCCGGTGATCGCCGAGACCGCGGACCAGAAGGACGTGCCGCTCCAGATCAAGGCCATCGGGAACGTGGAGGCGTACAATACGGTCTCCATCAAGTCCCAGGTGAGCGGTGAGATCGCGGACGTTCTTTTCAGGGAAGGACAGGACGTGAAGAAGGGCGCCCGTCTCTTCAAGATCGACCCGCGGCCCTTTGAGGCGACGCTCCGGCAGGCGGAGGCCGCCCTTGCCCGTGACCGGGCCCAGGCGAAGAACGCCCAGGAAAATGCAAAACGCTATGCCGCCCTTGCGGAAAAGGGGTTTGTCTC
Source organism: Nitrospiria bacterium (assembly GCA_919901555.1). Taxonomy (GTDB): domain Bacteria; phylum Nitrospirota; class UBA9217; order UBA9217; family UBA9217; genus CAKKPG01. The sequence goes on from CAKKPG010000033.1 coordinate 6,486, forward strand.
CCGCCAGGAATACGACAGCGCGCGGACCAATGCCGACGCCCTCGACGCCGTGGTGAAGGCGGACGAGGCTGCGGCGGAGAACGCCCGGCTCCAACTGGAATATACCGCCATCAATTCCCCCATCGACGGACGGACCGGCGCCATTGCGGTGCAAAAGGGCAATATCGTAAAGGCCAACGACACCCCGGCGCTGGTGACCATCAACCAGATCACGCCGATCTATGTCACGTTCTCGGTCCCGGAGCAGGAACTTTCGAACATTAAGAAACACCGCGCACGGGGAGAGCTGCGCGTGGAAGCAAGCATCCCCCAAAACGGCCCCAAGCCGGCCGCAGGCGCCCTGACGTTCATCGACAACAAGGTGAACACGGCGACGGGGACCATCCTGCTCAAGGCGACCTTCTTGAACCTTGACCGTTCTCTGTGGCCGGGTCAGTTCGTGGATGTCATCCTCACGCTGAGCACGGAACGGGACCGCGTCGTGGTCCCGTCGCAGGCCGTGCAGACAGGACAGCAGGGCCAGTACGTCTATGTGATCAAAGAGGACATGACCGCCGAGCTCCGCCTCGTGACGCCGGGAAGGACGTACGAGAACTGGACCCTCATCGACAAGGGTGTTGCGGCCGGGGAGAAGGTCGTGACCGACGGACAGCTCCGGCTCGTGCCGGGCGCCAAGGTCGAGATCAAGAGCGCCAGGCCGGAAGAAGGCAAAGAAGATAAAGGGAACCATGGAGGCACGGAGAAACAGAGAGAGCCAGCAGCCAACTCCAAAGTACCAGCGGCAAAATGAGTTTTCATCCAAATCTTTTTAGAAATTCTTTTTTTCAGTGCCTCCGTGTCTCCGTGGCGAGCAGGCTGTAATAGACGATCATGAATATTTCCGAACTCTCCATACGCCGTCCGGTCATGACCACCCTGGTCATGCTCTCGATCCTGTTCATGGGCATCGCCGGGTACCGGCTGCTGCCGGTCTCGGACCTGCCGAACGTGGACTTTCCCACGATCCAGGTGAGCGCGAACGTGCCGGGAGCATCTCCCGAGACCATGGCCTCGGCAGTGGCCACGCCGCTGGAGAAGCAGTTCTCGACCATCGCGGGCATCGATTCGATGACCTCCACGAACACCCAGGGGAATACCCGCATCACGATCGTATTCGACCTCAGCAGGGACATCGACGCCGCGGCCCAGGACGTCCAGTCGGCCATTGCGTCCGCAGCGCGCCAGCTGCCGGAGGACATGCCGAGCCCCCCGTCCTTCCGCAAGGTGAACCCGGCGGACCAGCCCGTGCTCTACCTCGCCCTCAGCTCTCCCACGCTTCCGCTCTCGACCGTGGACGATTACGCCCAGACGATCATTTCCCAGCGCATCTCCATGGTGAGCGGCGTCGCCCAGGTGCAGGTCTTCGGGTCGCAGAAATACGCCGTGCGCGTTCAACTCAATCCACGGGCCCTGGCAAGCAGGGGGATCGGGATCGACGAAGTGGCCAACGCGGTCGCGCTGGCGAACGTGAACCTTCCGACCGGCACGCTTGAGGGCGCGAGCCAGGCGTTCACCATACAGTCGACCGGCCAGCTGCTGGACGCCAAGGCATACCGTCCCGTCATCGTGGCATACCGCGGCGGCGCGCCCGTTCGGCTCCAGGAGCTGGGCAGCGTGATCGACAGCGTCGAGAACAACAAGGTCGCGAGCTGGTTCAAGGACACCCGGGCCATCGTGCTCGCCATCCAGCGCCAGCCCGGAACGAACACGGTCGAGGTCGTGGATTCCATCAAGAAGCTCATTCCCACGTTCCGTGAGCAGATGCCCGCTTCGGTGAACCTCGAGGTCCTGTTCGACCGTTCGGAATCCATTCGTAATTCCGTGCATGATGTGCAGTTCACCCTGGTCCTGACGGTCTGCCTCGTCGTGCTCGTGATCTTCCTGTTCCTCCGGAACCTTTCGGCGACGATCATCCCGAGTCTGGCGCTTCCCATGTCCATTGTCGGGACCTTTGCCGTCATGTATGTCCTCGACTTCAGCATGGACAACATGTCCCTCCTCGCGCTCACGCTGTCCGTCGGGTTCGTGGTGGACGACGCCATCGTGATGCTCGAGAACATCATCCGGCACATGGAGATGGGCGAGACCGTCATGGAGGCCGCGCTCAAAGGGTCCCGGGAGATCGGGTTCACCATCCTGTCCATGACCATCTCGCTCGTGGCGGTCTTCATCCCCGTGTTCTTCATGGGCGGCATCATGGGAAGGCTCCTGCACGAATTCGCGGTCACCATCGGCATGTCGATCCTGATCTCCGGTTTTGTCGCCCTGACGCTCATTCCCATGCTGACGAGCCGTTTCGTGCGGCCTCACGGAAAGGAACAGCACGGCAAACTATACAAGGCGTCGGAGCGCTTCTTCGCCGACATGCTGCATTTTTACGAGCGGACCCTGACCTCCGTGCTCCGGCACCGTCCGGCCACCATGCTCGCGTCCGGGGTCGTTCTTCTTGCCACCGGGTTCCTGTTCTGGTATATGCCGCAGGGATTTTTGCCGAGCGAGGACACGGGACAGCTGGCCATTGTCACGGAAACGGCGCAGGGAACCTCGTTTGAATCCATGAAGCAGCACCAGCAGGCCGTGGCCACCGTCGTGCTCAAGGACCCGAACGTGGATGCCTTTATGTCGAGCGCAGGCACAGGCGGCGCCAGTTCATCGGGAAATCAGGGCAGGCTGTTCATCCGGCTGAAGCCGCGGTCCGAGCGAAAACTGCACGTGGACCAGGTGATCCAGCAACTCAGGCCCAAGCTCGCCCAGGTCCCCGGGATCCTGGCGTTTCCGCAGAACCCGCCTCCGGTACGCCTGGGCGGGACCATTACGAAAAGTCTCTACCAGATCACGCTCCAGAGCCCCGATATCAACGAGCTTTACGAGAATGCCCCCCGGCTTGAGGCGAAGCTGCACGACCTACCGATGCTGCAGGACGTGACGAGCGATCTGCAGATCAAGAACCCCCAGGTGAATGTTGAGATCGACCGAAACAAGGCATCGGCCCTCGGCATTTCCGCCACGCAGCTGCAGACAGCGCTCCAGGCAGCGTATAGTCAGCAGCAGATAACGACCATTTACGCCCCGAACAACCAGTACCGCGTCCTCATGGAGCTGGAGCCGGAGTACCAGCAGGACCCGGCCTCGCTCTCCCTGCTGTATATCCGTTCGTCGGACAACCAGCTTGTTCCGCTCCGGACGGTGTCAATGCTTTCCCAGAGCATGGGTCCCCTGTCCGTCAACCACCTGGGCCAGCTGCCGGCGGTCACGCTCTCGTTCAACACCCGGCCGGGTGTGTCCCTGGGGACCGCCATGGATGCCGTGAACAAGGCAGCCCGGGACACGCTTCCGGCGTCGATCACCACGAGCTTCCAGGGTACGGCGCAGGCGTTTGAGGAATCCATGCAGGGCCTGGGCATGCTGCTTCTCGCCGCGACCCTCGTGATCTACATCGTCCTCGGCATTCTCTATGAGAGTTTCATCCATCCGCTCACGATCCTGTCGGCACTTCCCTTCGCAGGCTTCGGAGCGCTCGTGACCCTGCTCATCTTCGGGTCCGACCTGAACGTGTACGCCTTCGTCGGCGTCATCCTGCTCGTGGGCCTTGTGAAGAAAAACGGCATCATGATGATCGATTTCGCCCTCGACGCCCAGCGAAGAGAGTCCGCAGCGCCCGAGGATGCCATCTTCAAAGCGTGCATCATCCGGTTCCGGCCGATCATGATGACCACCATGGCCGCGCTCCTGGGCACGCTTCCCATCGCTCTCGGCTTCGGCGCGGGCGCGGAGTCCCGCAGGCCCCTGGGTCTTGCCGTGGTCGGCGGCCTTCTCTTTTCACAGACGCTGACCCTCTACGTCACACCGGTCGTCTATCTGTACATGGACCGGCTGCAGCGGAAACTCGGTAGAATGAATCTATTCCAAATACGGAAAAAGGCGACATCATATGAATGACAGGCGTCCATCGTTCGTTCGAGGCATCTTCGCAAGCCGCCGCATATGGCAGGCGGCAGTCATCGCCGCCGCAGCGGTTCTCGGCGCTGTCCTGTTTTTTGCCTTCCGGGGCAAGGGCAACGGTCCGGAATACCGGACCGAGATTGTCAGCCGGGGCGATATCCGGGCTGCGGTCACCGCTACGGGGTCCGTCAATGCGGTAACGACCGTCCTGGTCGGCACGCAGGTGTCGGGAACGATCAAGAACATTTATGCGGACTTCAATTCTCCGGTTAAGAAAGGCCAGTTGATCGCGCAGATCGACCCCGAGATGCTCGAGGCGCAGGCCGGGCAGGCCAGGGCCAATCTCGAAAAAACAGATGCCCAGGTGCGCGACGCGGAGCGGACGCTCAAACGAAACCGGGAGCTCTTCTCCCGGAACCTGATAGCGCGCAGCGAGCTGGACACCGCGGAGACGAATTTTGAAAGTGCCCGGGCGCAGCAGGAACAGGCGAAGGCCGCCCTCAAGGTGGCTGATACCAACCTGCGGTATACGCGGATCATTTCCCCCGTTGACGGCGTGGTGATATCGAGGAACGTGGACGTGGGGCAGACCGTGGCCGCAAGCTTCCAGACACCCACGCTGTTCACCATCGCCCAGGACCTCACGAAGATGCAGATCGACACCAATGTTGCCGAAGCGGATATCGGCACAATACGGGTGGGCCAGGACGTGGAGTTTACCGTGGATGCCTATCCCGATAGTACGTTCAAGGGCAAGGCCTGGCAGATCAGGAGGGCCCCCATAACCATTCAGAACGTGGTCACCTATGATGTGGTGATCCAGATGCAGAACCGCGACCTCAGACTCATGCCGGGTATGACGGCCAACGTGTCGATCATCATCGCGACGAAAAAAGACGCGCTGAAGATCCCGAACGGGGCGCTCAGGTTCAAGCCTTCTGAACGGAGGCCGGAAAAATCGTCCCCGAGCGCCGAGAAGAAGGGCCCCGCGGTCTGGGTCCTGGAAAAGGGAACGCCGAAACGCGTCGCCATAACGCCGGGGATCAGCGACGGAAATTATACCGAGGTCGTTTCCGGCGAGATGAAAGAAGGCCAGGAGATCATCGTAGAGGCCTTGACGAAACCGAAGGGGTCCTCTACACGGTCCGGACCGAGGATGTTCTAGGACATGGCGCTCATAGAAGTACAGCAGCTGCGGAAGGTGTATCGGCTTGGCGACATCGATTTGACGGCGCTCGAGAATGTATCGGTAACCGTTGAGAGGGGTGAATTTGTCGCCGTCATGGGCCCTTCGGGCTCGGGCAAGTCTACCTTCATGAATATTTTAGGCTGCCTGGACAAGCCCACGGGCGGGCGGTATCTCCTGGAAGGAATTGATGTCGGCAGGCTCGACCGGGATGAGCTCGCCGGCATCCGGAATAAAAAGATCGGCTTCGTGTTCCAGGGCTTCAACCTCTTACCACGAACATCGGCCCTGGAAAATGTCGAGCTGCCCATGCTCTACAACGGGCTCCCTGCCGGGGACCGCTATGAGCGGGCGCGGGCCGCTCTTAAGAACGTCGGACTCGAAGGCAGAGAAGACCACCATCCGAACCAGCTCTCCGGCGGCCAGCAGCAGCGCGTGGCCATTGCCCGGGCGCTGGTGAATGACGCTCCGATAATCCTCGCAGACGAGCCTACGGGCAATCTGGATACGAAAACGAGCGCCGAGATCATGGAGCTTTTCACAGCGCTGAACGACGAAAAGCACATCACGATCATCCTGGTGACCCATGAGTCTGATATCGCGGCGTTCAGCAAGCGGACCATGCGGTTCCTCGACGGCCGTATCGTGAGCGATGAAGCGGTCAAAAAGTGAGGAGTGAAAAGGTCGTTACGGGTTTATCATGATCAACATACCTTCCACCTTCAAGATCTCCTTTCGCGCCCTGCGCGTGAACAAGATGCGCTCGGCGCTCACCATGCTCGGCATCATCATCGGCGTGGGCGCCGTGATCGCCATGGTGGCCGTGGGCGCCGGCGCGAGCAGGCAGATCGCCGCGCAGATTTCGAGCATGGGCAGCAACCTCCTGATCATCCTGCCCGGGGCCACGACCGCCGGGGGCGTGAGGATGGGAGCGGGCACGCAGTCCACGCTCACCATGGGTGACGCCGAAGCGATCCAGAAGGAATGCCCCGCCGTGGCTTTCGTGGCCCCCACGCTGGGAGGCGTGGCACAGGTCGTGTCCGGGCACCTGAACTGGTCAACGGGCGTGAGCGGGACGACAGCGGACATGCTGGAGGTGAGGGACTGGGACCTTACAGCCGGCCGGCCCTTTACCCAGCAGGACGTGATGAGCGCAACCAAGGTCGCCCTCCTCGGCCAGACCGTGGTGGACAGTCTGTTCGGGGATCAGGACCCCGTGGGCCAGACGATCAGGATCAAAAATGTTCCCTTTACGGTGATCGGCGTCCTTGCTCCCAAGGGACAGTCGGCCCAGGGCCAGGACCAGGACGATACGATTCTCATTCCGGTGACCACGGCCCAGAAGAAGCTCTTCGGGACCCAGTTTCCCGGGATGGTGCGAATCATCATGGTCAAGGCAAAAAGCGCCGAAGACCTGCCGGCGGCCGAAAAACAGATAACGGAGCTGCTCAGGCAGCGGCACCGCATCGGCCAGAAGCAGGACAACGATTTCACGGTGCGGAACCTTACCCAGCTCATGCAGGCGCGAGAAGAGTCCACGAAGGTCATGACCCTTTTGCTCGGCGCCATCGCGTCCGTCTCGCTCCTCGTGGGCGGCATCGGCATCATGAACATCATGCTCGTGTCCGTCACGGAGCGCACGCGCGAGATCGGGATCCGCATGGCCATCGGCGCCAAGACCTGGGACATACGATTGCAATTCATCATCGAGGCAATCACCCTCTCGTTGATCGGAGGCATTATCGGGATTTTTGTCGGCGTGGCCGCGTCCCTGGCGCTGTCCTCGGTCTCGGGCTGGCCGACCGTCATCTCTCCCCTCTCGATCCTGCTGTCCTTCGGATTTTCCGGCATGGTCGGCATTTTCTTCGGGTTCTACCCCGCCTACAAGGCGTCGCTCCTGAACCCCATCGACGCCCTGCGGTATGAATAGGCCGGCAAGGGAAACAATGCATAAGTCAAATTTCAAAATGCAAATTGCAAAATTGCGGTATGGCCTCATGCCATGATTTCATATCCCTCAATTTTGACCTTTCCATTTTGCACTCTGCATTTTGCATTCATCAGACTTTGTGCCTTAGAGCCTTCGTGGCTGAATTTTGTTTCCATTTTGGGTAGACTTTGATTAAAAGGAACGTCATCATCATCGGCGCCGGAGCATCGGGCCTCTTGTGCGCCGTCGAATGCGGAAAGCGGCGCGGCTCGGTGCTCGTGCTGGACCATGCCGGCCGGACCGGCTCCAAGATAGCCATCTCCGGCGGCGGGCGGAGCAATTTCACGAACCTCCACGTGACCCCCGGCCACTACCGTTCCCAGAACCCCCATTTCTGCAAGTCCGCCCTGGCCCGCTTCACGCCCCGAGACATCCTGTCTCTTGTTGAGAAGCACGGGATCAGGTATTACGAAAAGGAGGCAGGCCAGATCTTCTGCGTCAAGAGCTCACGCGATATCATTGCCATGCTCGAGAAAGAGTGCGAAGGCGCGGGCGTGGAAATGCGGCTCAAATGCCGCGTCATTGACATCAATCGAACGGATCACTTTTCCGTTACTACCAACCAGGGCGTGTTCATCGCGGATTCGCTGGTCATTGCCACGGGCGGGCTTTCCTATGCCAGCCTCGGGGCGAGCGGCTTCGGCCACGACGCGGCAAGACAGTTCGGCCTCAAGGTCGTCCGGCCCGGGCCGGCGCTGGTCCCCTTCGTCTTCCAGGGCCGGGACCGGAAGGTCTTCCGGGAACTGGCAGGAATCTCCCTTGACGCGGCCCTGTCCTGCGGGTCGAAACAGTTTCGCGGGAACATCCTGTTCACGCACCACGGCCTGAGCGGGCCCGCGGCGCTCCAGGCCTCGCTCTACTGGAATTCCGGAGCGCCGCTCCTGGTCGATCTCCTTCCCGGGACGGACATCCTGGACGTGTTCACATCCAAACGGCAGAGCAAGATGGAGATGCGCAACCTGCTTGCCGGATATTTCCCGAAACGCGTTAGTCAGATATGGTGCGATCTCCTGGGGGCGACAAAACCGCTCGATCAAACCTCGGACAAGGAGCTGAACGACATCGCAAACGCCCTTCATGCCTGGGAGCTCATTCCCAAGGAGACCGAGGGGTACAAGACCGCGGAGGTGACCGCCGGCGGCGTGGACACCGATGAGCTTTCCTCCAAGACCATGGAGTCGAAGAAGGTTCCCGGCCTCTATTTCGTCGGCGAGGTCGTCGACGTGACCGGAGAGCTCGGCGGATACAACCTCCACTGGGCCTGGGCCTCGGGATACGCCGCAGGGCAGCATGCGTAAACCGTGGCTGGAGGGAATTGCTTTTAGTTGTGAGTTCATCCAACAATCGCCCGCTTATTTTTCCATTCTTCCCCGGATCATCGAGACGAGTTCTTTAAACGGGAAGGGCTTCCTCAAGAAGACATCGGCGCCGGCTTCAATAAAATCCTTGTCTTTATGCCCCGCACTGATGCCGATGATGAAAGTATCGGGGCATCGGGCACGAAGTAATCTCGTAATGTCCGCTCCGGTCATTCCCGGCATGCGGTAATCGGTAATAATCACGTCAAAGCATTTTTTCTCAGAAAGCTCCAGGGCGGAATACCCGTCGCCGCAACAGCTCACCGCGAGACCGGTCGACGCCAGTATCTCACGGAGGACCCCCCTGACTGCTCCATTATCGTCGATGATGAGGACGGTTTTCTTTTCCTTCTTCTCCGGCATATCCTGTCCATAAAATTCAGCTGAAAAGGCCTCTCTTTATACAACTTACAGTTGTATATGTCAAGATAAATACAACCCTCAGTGTATAGACTTTTTGCCCGATCTTTTCTAAAGTAGGTCTATGAAAAGAGAGAGCAAAAACGTAGGGCAGATCATAAAAGAAATCAGAAATACAAAAGGGTTGACCCAGATGGACCTGGCCGAGATGATGGGGATGTCCTACCAGCAGATCCAGAAGTACGAGAAGGGCGTGGACAATATCAGCGTCGAACGGCTGAAGCAGATTGCAAAGGTCCTCGACGTGCCTGTTACGCTCTTTTTCCCTCCGGACAAGGAGATGGTGGCGGAGTCTCCGGCAGTCTACGGGAAGATGGCCGATGACGAACTGCTTTTGCTGCGGCTTTACCGGAGCATAAAGGACAAAAAAATAAAAAATGCCGTGCTTGAATTCCTTAAAACGATGGCGGCGCGTTAAGACCCAAGCCTCATACCGCATCTTCATACCCGACACCCCACGGCGAAAACCTTTGCCGACGTGATCATGAAATGCGGCGAGCCCGACTGGAAGGAATCGCACAAGCAGGAAATCGTTGAAAAGCTCGAAGAGGACACAAAACGCAAGACCGTCGTCACCGTCGAGGAGTGGACGTACAATTTCGGGCCTGACAAGTTCATTCGCATCTTCACGTTCAGGAACGGCAAGCTCGTGGACATCAGGACGGACGGGTACGGTTATCAGGAAATGAAGAAGGAGGAAAAGCGCTGACCGCGCAGAGGGCGCTTTTCCGACGGGACATACGGACCAACGACGACGAGGGGAGGACCATGATGGGCGTACTGGACTACTTTAAACCCGTATCATCGATGACCGCGGAAGAGGTGCGGGAGTTTTTGAGGAACAAGGCGGCCGGAGAGTATAATCTCGTGGACGTGCGCCAGTCCGGGGAGTATGAGCGCGGGCATATACCGGGCGCGCGGCTCATCCCCATGGGTGAGCTCGGCGAGCGCCATCGGGAGCTTGACCCCGACAAGCCGACGATCTGCTACTGAGCGTCGGGAGTGCGCAGCCGTGCCGCTGCGTCGATTCTTGCGACGGTCGGTTTCAAAGAGGTTTACAGCATGGAAGGCGGCATCAAGGCATGGGAAGGCCTGAAGGCCGTGGGAGCGCCCGAGGCGGGCATGGCCTATTTCACCCGGGCCGACCGGCCGGAAGCGCTGATCGCGCTCGCGTGGCTGCTGGAAGAGGGCTCGAGGAAGTTTTATTCCGGGCTTCCCGTCCTGGTGAGCGACGACGATGCCCTGAAGCTGTTCGGCCGGCTCGCGGCCGCAGAGGAGCATCATAAATCGTTGCTGACGGGACTTTATAAAAGTCTTACAGGCGGCGAGCCCGGCGCCGGGTTCCCCGGGTCGCTGCTTGGCGGAGAGCCGAAGGACGACACCATGGAGGGAGGCGTACGGGTGAGCGAGGCCCTGGCCTGGGTCAAGGGGAAAGAGCTGCATGACGTGCTGGAGCTTGCCCTCTCCCTGGAAGCCAATTCCTACGACCTCTACATCAAAATGGGACGCGCCGTGCCCGGGAGGGATTCCCAGGAAGTATTCCGTCTGCTGACTGCCGAGGAGAAGGACCACCTTGCGCGCCTCGGCACGCTTCTTGATAAAAAGCTGTAAGAGAGCAGGCCGGCGTCATCTGCGCCGTTGCATTGGTCAGGTCCATTCGCGGCAATGGCGAAAGGACCTGAATTCGACTTGTAAAAAATATCGAAATATTTTAGAATGTGGCCCTATGTACGGCACGTATTTGCTCAAGGGCCTCATTGTGGGGTTTGTGATCGCAGCGCCGGTGGGGCCTATCGGCGTCCTGTGCGCGAAGCGGACCCTGACCCACGGCAGGCGGGCGGGCTTCTTCTCCGGCATGGGGGCGGCCACTGCGGACGCCATCTATGGTTTTGTCGCCGCCTTCGGCCTTACCTTCATCTCGAACTTCCTCATCGGTCACCAGTTCTGGCTGAGGCTCGCGGGAGGCACGCTCCTGTGCATCCTCGGGACCAGGACGCTCATCGCCGCCCCCCCCCGCGAGAGGCAAGACCCGCCCCGGTCGGCAAAACGATACGCCGGCATGTTCACTTCCACGTTTTTTCTCACGCTCACGAACCCTATGACCATCCTCTCTTTTGCCGCGGTCTTCATCGGGTTCGGGCTGGTTGCCACGCGCGGCAGCCTCGTTTCTGCGGGGATATTGATCGTCGGGGTGTTCCTGGGCTCAGCCCTGTGGTGGCTCATCCTCGTGGGCATTTTCAGCATCTTCAGGCGCAGGTTCGCGCATCACGAACTTCTGTGGGTGAACAGAATTGCCGGCGCGATTATCGCCGGCTCCGGGATCCTCGCGCTCCTGAGTATGGAGTGGTAGGGCCGACCGTGATGGAGCGCTCAACAGGGCGGGAAACCTGCACAGCGACCATGAAACGCTGTTTTACACAATGAGGGGACAACCGCTTCTTCCCGCCTTACCATGTGTCGTCCCGGTATTCCGCCGTCACAACAGTAAAAAACTCGTAACTACTCAGGTCAGCCACTTCGCTTCGGCGCAAGGCGCGCCAGCGTGCTCTTGCCCTTCACGCTGTCGGCGCCCGTACCCGCAGCGCTTTCGCTGCGCACGCGCTGTTTTGGCTGAAGCGGCGCTACCATGACGGTCACGTCGCGCTTTTTTGCGCCTGTGCTCAGCGGCAGACCTGAGTAGTTACAAAAACTCTTGACAGCGTCGCAGCTCCGGGGTATCATTTTGTGCATATGCTCAAAATGAAGCGAGGCCGCGATGTCGCCGCGCTCTAAGAAGCCGCGGCGGTGCGGATGCCGGTTCAGGGGAAAGGCCTTCAAGCCCACGGGCGTTCCGCTGTCCGAAACAGAGCAGGTCATCCTCTCCCGGGACGAGCTGGAGGCCCTGAAGCTCTGCGATGCCGATGACCTGACGCAGGAGCAGGCGGGCAGGCGCATGGGAGTGTCCCGGGGGACGGTACAACGCATACTCTCTGCAGCACGCAAAAAGGTCGCGCGGGCCCTGAGCAGGGGAAACGCGATTGTCTTTGAATAGAGCACACAACCGTACAAGGAGGTACAGGCAATGAAAGTATGTTTTCCCGTGCAGCAGGATGAGGGCATCGAGAGCAAGGTGTACAACCATTTCGGCTCAGCGCCGCTGTTTATCGTGGTGGATACCGAGACGAACCTGGTCGCAACGATCAACAACGGGGACCAGCACCATTCCCACGGGGCGTGCAACCCCCTGAAGGCCCTGGACAATCAGAAGGTCGACGCCGTGGTCGTCGGCGGCATCGGCGCGGGCGCACTCACGAGACTGAACCAGCTCGGCATCAGCGTGCACCGGGCGCAAGCGGCAACGGTCCGTGAGAACGTGTTTCTTTATACGGCGAAGAACCTCCCGGCGTTCACGGTCCAGGGATGCTGCGGAGGCCGCAGCCACGATGGGAAGTGCGCGCATTAGTCAGTTACGAGTCAAATTCTTCTCAAAATGGCAAGAAAATATAGGAACCATTTTACCACGGATTAACACGGAGTTGCACGGATGGAAAAAACTAAAGACTGAATCTTGAATTCTTTTCCGTGTTTATCAGTGTGCATCCGTGGTAAATATGAATTTATTTTTAGTTCCGGCTTGTCCGGATTAGAAACTTGCAATTTACCGCAAAGACCGCCTGTCTGCGTGCGACGCACAGGCAGGCTGAGAACACCGGGAGGGGAAATTCCGGATTACAGATGTGCTATAATTTAATTAACCTTTCCCGAATTCAGGAT
>CAKKPG010000034.1 GCA_919901555.1 Nitrospiria bacterium
GCTCGACCTCATGGGCATCGAGCAGCCGGCGGAGATGACGGGAAAGAGCCTGATAATTTCAAATCCCAAATAACAAGCGCGAAATTCCGAGTTCCCAACGCCGACATCCAAACGAGCTCCAGGCGCCTGGTCCGGCGTCTAAAAAGCTGAACATCGAAGCGTGGCCGCGGGGATTGTTTGAGATTTAGTCAGTTACGAGTCAAATTCTTCTCAAAATGGCAAGAAAATCTAAGAACCATTTTACCACGGATTAACACGGAGTTGCACGGATGGAAAAAACCAAAAGACTGAATCTTGAATTCTTTTCCGTGTTTATCAGTGTGCATCCGTGGTAAATATGAATTTATTTTTAGTTCCGGCTTGTCCGGGTTAGGATTTGTCATTTGGAATTTCAACGATTATGCCTATCCTCCATCGCCTCCTCGACTTCATCTTTCCCACCGCCTGCTCCTACTGCCGCTCGCCGGTGGAAGACTCCGTCATCCCCTTTTTCTGCGCTGATTGCTGGGCCGATTTTTCTCTCATCCAGGGGCAGGCCTGTCCGCGATGCGGCAGGCCCTTCGAGTCGCCGGAGGCGCTCTCCGCAAGTCCTGAACACGAATGCGGCGCGTGCAGGCAAAGGCCCCCTGAGTATGATCAGGCGCTGTCCGTCGGACATTTCGAGGGGCCGCTCCGGGAAGCCATTCACCAGTTCAAGTACCGGCCGTGCCTTTCTCTCGGAAAACCCCTGGCGCGGTGGATGGCGGGAAACGTTCATCTCCTTTCGGCGATAGATTTCGTCATGCCCGTGCCCCTTCACCGCAAGAGACTGAGACATCGCGGGTTCAACCAGGCGCTCTTCCTTGCGCGGGGGATGAGCGAAGCGCACGGGATGCCGCTCTCCCTGGACAATCTTGCTCGGATCCGTTATACCCGGCCGCAGGTGGAGCTCTCGGGAGCGCAGCGGATCGAGAACGTGGCGGGCGCCTTTTCCGTCAACCGCCCCGGCGAGATAGGCGGAACGAGCGTGCTCCTCGTCGACGACGTGTTCACCACGGGCGCCACCTTGAATGAGTGCGCTGCCGTACTCAAGGGTGCGGGAGCGTCACGCGTCACGGCGCTCACCCTGGCACGGGCGCTGTGAACCGGCGCCGCCGGGCCTTCCCCCCTCCCGTGAAGGCGTTCGTACGCCACCGGAGAAATACGGATTTTTTGACTCCTGTCACGGGGACCCCTTCTTTTCAAACCTTGACAATTCCGCATCCCTTGGCTATATTTTTACAGTCGCGCGTAGCAAAAAACCCTTGAAAAGGTGAATATTACCTTGACTTAGAACAGGGTATGCGGATAAGCTTACACTGTCAGAAAAAAATCAAGATTCAAAAGGAGGTGAAGAAAGAACTTTTCTTCCTCTGCCGTACTAAAGATTGATTTCAAACCATATTTATTAAAGGGAGGTATACCATGTTTGGAACACGATCAATGTATGTCGTTATCATGCTGCTGGTCTTCATGCTTGCGGCGGGCGCCGCATCGGCGCAGCTCGTCGGAACGGTGAAGGACGTGATGGAGCCGGTGGGCCAGACGGGCAAGGTTGACTGGAGCACGGGTGTCATCACCGCCGTAGGCATCGGCGCGCCCCCGGCGCAGCCGGCGAACGCGGCGCAGGCGCGCGCCATGGCCGAGCGGGCCGCCCAGGTGGTGGCGCTCAGGAATCTTCTCGAAGCGGTCAAGGGAGTGCGCGTGGATTCCACGACGCTCGTGGAAAACTTCATGGTCACGAGCGACGCCATCCGCACCGAGGTGAGCGGCTTTGTTCAGGGCGCCATGATCATGGACAAGAAGTACATGTCCGACGGTTCCGTGGAGGTCACCGTAGGGATGAAGCTCACCGGCGCCCTTGCCGATGCGCTGCTGCCCAAGACGCCCCCCACCCCGCCCACGGGCATTACGGGGACCCTCTCTCCGGCCACTCCCGGCCAGGCATATACCGGCCTCATCGTGGACGCGAGAGGGCTCGGCGTCAGACCGGCCATTGCCCCCAAGATCGTAAACGAGGACGGCAAGGAAGTGTACGGGTCGGCATGGATCAGCAGGGATTACGCGGTGCGCGAAGGCATGGTGGGGTATCTGAAGGACCCCATCGCGGCCCAGACCAACCCGCGCGTGACGGACAGGCCGCTCATGGTCAAGGCGCTCAAGGTCTCGGGTGAAGGCCGGGTCGACCTCACGATTACAAACGCCGACGCCGCAATGCTGCACGGTGTCGCGCAGAACCTGAGCTTCCTCGAAAAGTGCCGGGTCATAATCCTGGTGGACTAATCGGCACGATTTAAGCATACTTAACAACCTTATGGGAGGTACAGAATGGTTACCCGCATAAAGCACCTTTTTTTGATTGCCGCTGCCGTGGCGCTCATTGCCACGGGCTGTGTAAAGCCGGCGCCGTCGACCTCGGTCATGGACACCCCGGAATACCACTACAAGAACGGCCTTAAGTATCTTGACAAGGACCAGATCGACGACGCCATGAAGTCCTTCGACCGGGCCATCGCCCTCGACCCCAAGTCACCCCTGGGGTATATCGGCAAGGGGCTGGCCTTCGGCAAGAAGGGCGACTTCAAGGCCGCCTTCGACAACATGGACAAGGGCAAAAGCTATGACCGGGGCATCGAGGCCCGCATCGGCATGATCCGTCTCTACGGCATGCAGATGGTCAAGGAAACCCGCAAGGCCAAGGACCTGCTCATGAGCGCCGAGAGCGAGTTCAAGTCCGCCAAGGACAAGGACCCGAACAACGCCCGGCTCTACTACTATATGGGCACGGCGTACAAGGTCGCCCTCGACTTCGACAAGTCCGCAGACATGTTCCGCAAGGTCCTCGATCTGAACAAGGACTTCACCGCCGAGGCCAATGCCGAGTGGGCCGTGATCCAGAAGATCCAGCGCGCCGCACCGGGCACGGAGATCGGCAAGAAGATCGCCCTCATCGACAAGATCGACCGGGCCGACGTGTCCGCGCTGTTTGTGCAGGAAATGGACCTGGAAAAGCTCTTCACCAAGCGCGGTCCGAAGAACTACGACACCGGGTTCAAGGCGCCCACGGAGACGACCACGCAGTTCTCGCCGGACAAGACCGTGAAGATGGAAGCTGCCACGGACATCGCCGACAGCTGGCTCAAGCCGAGCATCGATACGGTGCTCAAGCTCCAGGTGCGCGGCCTCGAAGCCGGCCCGAACCATACCTTTGAGCCGAACAAGCTCATCACCAAGGGCGAGTTTGCCCTCATGCTCGAGGACATCCTCATCAAGGTGACGGGCGACGAGAAGCTCGCAACGAAGTACATCGGAGCGACCTCTCCCTTCCCGGATGTGCGGAACGACCACTACGCGTTCAGCTCCATCATGACCGCGACCTCCCGGGGCTTCCTGGAAGCGGACAAGGCGACCGGTGAGTACAGGCCCGGTGATTCCGTTTCCGGCGCCGATGCGCTCCTCGCGATCCGCGAGTTCAAGAACCAGCTTAAATTCTAACGAAAAGGAGCATGCCCGTCCCGCGTTCCGGCGGGGCGGGTTTTTTGATGCCATGGGAAACAAACATTTTTACGCAATTATAATTCTTTTAGTTTTTATCCTTCCGTCGTCGTCGGCCCATGCCGGACTTTCCGTTCTCGAAGGCGAGCATACGGTGGTCTATGATATCGTCAACCCCCGGGGCGTGGCCTTTATTCCCAATTACTCCAACGATTCCTTCGAGCAAAAGGTGATCAGCCAGGACGAGTTCAGCAAGCGCGTAAGGGTGACGGCAAAGATGCACCCCCTGAAGACGCGTACGCCTTATCCGATCGCTCCGGGATCCATTCCTGCTGCCGTCACGCCCTATCTGATGCCGGAAAAAGACCGGCAGTCAAACGATCCTTCCCTTATGAGGCTGGCCCGTGAGATAACCCAGGGAAGCCGTCATGCCGGCGAAGCAGGGAACGCCATCCTCTCCTGGATCGCCGACGCCTTGACCTTCGACACGAGCATCACCGTGCCTTCCGATGCGCTCTCCGCCCTGCGGTACAAGCGGGCCTATTGCGTGGGGTATTCCAACCTGGCCGTGGCGCTGCTCCGGGCAGCCGGCATTCCGGCCCGCGTGGCCCACGGGTACCTTCCCCCGGGTTACGAGTGGGGGTTTTCCAAGGAGTACTGGGGCGTCAAAGTGAACGACGGCGGGTTCCATGCCTACCTGGAAATATTCTATCCCGAGACGGGATGGGTGTTTTCCGACGCGGAACATTCTCATCACTTCGTGGACCCCTTCCATATCATCCTCCGCCTCGACGGCATGGACATGCCCGGGGCCTATGCAGGCGGATACCTTGAGGTGGACAAGGCCACGTTCTATACCATCTTCCAGGAAGAGGACAAGACCGTGATGGTCGACGAACTTCCGCAGCCGAAAGCAAAGCGTCTTGGCCGTCGTCTTTATGACCGCCAGCACTCGGCCCTCGTAACAGGCCGCGTGAGCGATGCCGCAGGCGCGGCAGTGGCCAAAGGCACGGCGGTGATGTGGAAGGACGGGAGAGGAACGCCCACTCCCTTTGCGGACGGCCGCTACGCCGCGGCGCTGGCGAATCCCGGAAAGTACCGGGTGGAGCTCAAGGGCCCCGGTTTTGCAAAATCCTCCCAGGAGATCCAGGTCGAGCAGGGCCAGGTGTACCGCCTCAATTTCACGCTGCGGCCGGGCGGAGTCATCAGGGGCAAGGTTGTTGATGCCGCAGGCAGGCCCGTTCAGGACGGCGACGTGTTCTACCGCGACGGGAACACGAGTTATGGTGTCTCCATTAACGCAGACGGGACATACCGGATCGAAGGCCTTGCCCCCGGCCAGTACAGCGTCAAGGTCCTGATCGGCGACAAGAGCGTTTCCCGGACCGGAAAAGTTGATGCAGGAAAAGAAATAGTTCTGGATTTTGTGCTAAAATAGTAGGGTGCCGTAAACACCCTGCCGGATCATTGAGCATATTAATGGAGCGGGGTCGTTATGGAACCGAAGAAAGGCGTATGTGCCGAGATGGCGGGAAAACCTCAAGAAGCAGAGAGGGATTACGATGAATAGACGTGTGGTGATGGCGGTGTTCCTGTCAATGAGCATCGTGGGCGCCGGATTGACCGGTGCGCAGACCCTCGGTCCGTCCGATGCAGTAGAGTCCCTCGGCTCCGGCACGGTCAACTGGACCACTGGCGAGGTCTACGCCACGGGCATCGGCGCGCCGCCCGCACGGCCCGCGAACGCGGCGCAGGCGCGGGCCATGGCTGAGCGCGCCGCGCAGGTGGTGGCGCTCAGGAACCTGCTCGAGACGGTGAAGGGTGTGCGGGTTGATTCCGAGACCGTTGTTGAGAACTTCATGACAAAGAGCGATGTCATCAGAACGAAGGTTGACGGCATCGTCAAAGGCGCGAGAATCGTGAAGAAACAGTTTATGTCCGACGGCTCCGTGGAGGTGCTCGTGGCAATGCCCATGAAGGGCGCGTTTTTAAACACCGTGCTGCCCGAGACCTTCGGCGGGACATCGGTGAGCCCCGTTCCGGTGAGACCGGCGCCGATGCCTCAGAAACCTGCGGACACAAGGCCGGCTCCTCCGTTGCCGGAACCGGCCAGGCCGATGCCGCCTCAACCGGCGCCGGAGAAGAAAGCAGAGCCGGTGAAGCCGATGCAGCCGCAGCCGGCACAGCCGGAAAAGAAGGCCGAACCGGCAAAACCGGAGCCTTCGCAGCCGTTACCTGCTCCGGCGCTCCCGCCCCAGTCACCGCCGAGCGTTGCGTTCCAGGGCGGCGTTGCCACGGGGCTCGTGATCGACGGAAGAGGTCTCGGCCTCAGGCCGGCGCTTCTCCCGAAGGTCCTCGACCCCCGGGGACAGGAGATATACGTCGGACAGGTCGTTACGAGGACAAACGCCGTAGAGGCGGGTGTTGCCGGGTATGCCAAGGACGTGAATGCCGCGGCCAACAATTTCCGGGTCACGGACAACCCTGCCGTGATCAAGGGAGTTCAGGCGGCAGGTGCGGCGCGGACGGATGTGGTGCTCGGCCAGGCCGACGCGCAGATGCTCCGCGACCTGAGCAGAAGGGGTGATTTTCTCCAGAACTGCAGGGTGATCATTGTCTACTAATCGCAGAAGAAGCGGGATATGTGTATATCCTGTTTTTTTGAAAAGGATATTTTGATCGTAAGTCTAATTCGTGTCCGGAGGTAATGCAAATGGTTCTTAAAAAGGTAAAGGTAGTGGTAATGGCGATGCTGGTTTCGTTTGTTGCAGCGGCATGTGCTCAGATGAATGTCGAGGAGGAGACCATCAAGATCAACGGGCCCAAGTACCGGATTGCCGTGGTCGAGTTCCGTGATGAATTTTCCGGCGTGGGCGGAACAGCCGCCGGCACCGGAAACGCCGGCCGCGACGTAGTGAACGCCTATGTGAACCTCCTCAACAAAGCTGTCGGCGAGGGAGGCCCCGGTCTTAAGACGGTGGGCGCGGGCGCATCGAAGATGCTCGAGACGGCCCTCGTGAAATCGGGGAACTTCGAGGTCTTCACCCGGCAGGAGATGGACAAGGTCATGAAAGAACAGGCCCTGGGCCAGAGCGGCGCCATCACCCCGCAGTCGGCGGCAAAGGTGGGGCAGCTGATCGGGGTGAACGCAATCGTGATCGGCACCGTGACGGAGTTCGGCGAGAAAAAATCCGGGACGTCCGTCAGCGGCCAGACCATGCGGGCGCTCACTGGCGGCAATAATAGAAACCAGGGTCTGGCAGGAATGCTCCTCTCCGGCGGACTGGGATTCTCCAAGGCCGAGGCCAGGGTGGTCATCGACGTGCAGTTGATCGACACGACGACAGGGCGCATCATCCTCGCCGAGAGTTCGGAAGGGAAAGAGTCCAGTATGGGCATTTCGATCGCGGGGATCAGCACCGGGTCGTCCATCGACGACACGCAGGTGGGCAAGGCGCTCAGGAAGTCCATCCGGAGGCTGGTGAACGCCATCAGCAAACAGATGGCGAACACGCCGTGGAGCGCGAAGATCGTGAAGGTGACGGGGCGCGATATTATCATCAATGCAGGCATGAATTCCAACGTCCTGCCGGGCTCATCGTTTCTTGTCTACAAAAAGGGCGAAGAGCTGAAGGACCCGTCGACGGGAGAGTCGCTCGGCTTTGAGGAAACGCTTGCGGGAGAGGCAATGGCGACCCAGATCATGGAGCGTGTGACCAAGGCGATGGTGAAATCGGGCGCCGGGTTCAGCACGGGAGACATCGTGCGGCTCAAGCCCGAGCCCGTGGCGCCTCCTGCTCCTGCGGCAACCGCGGCAAATACCGCTGCGCCGGCCGCAAAATAATGAAAGGGACCCAGCCATGTTGAAACGACTCATCACGTATACCATCGTCTTAGCAGCATCGCTCAGCCTTGCGGGACCGGCGCGGTCGGCGCAACCGGCAGGCGATGCCGTCCTCGTGACCAGGGTCGAGGGCACGGCGCAGGCCTTTACGAAAGGCGCTGCGAAAGGGACGTTGATCAGGAAAAACGACCGGCTTACGAAAGAGCAGGACGTGAAGGTTGACGAGAAATCCAGGGTGGAGCTCCGGTTTCCCGACGGAACGGTGATGCGGCTGGCGGAAAAAACGCAGCTCCGGCTGAGCGATGTGTCCTACGACAGGAAAACGGGCGGCAAGAACATGAAAGTGGACCTGTCCGTGGGAAAGCTGTGGGCCAAAGTGAAGAAACTCGTGACTCCCGATTCCGCGGTAGAGGTGAAGACCGTGAACGCCGTGGCAGGCGTCCGCGGGACGGTGTACCGGGTGAATGTGGAAGAAGATGCGAGCGCGGTGGTCAAGGTATATGACGGCCAGGTTTATGTGGCGGGCCTCCCCCGGGAGGTCCCCAAACCGGCGTCGCAGGTGTCGGGACCGGTGCCGGTTCCCGGGCCGCACGAGGTGCCGCCGCCGGTCCACCAGGTGACGATGGAGCAGTGGCATGAGATCGTAAAAGCCATGCAGCAGATTACGATCTCTCCCCAGGGTGTCGCCTCAAAGCCCCAGGATTTTACCGCCCAGGAAGACACTGATGACTGGGTAACGTGGAACCAGGAGCGGGACAAACAGCTGAAGTTCTAAGAGCAGCTCAACGATTGTGAGACTGTCGGAAAGAAAATTTAAAAAGCCGTCCTGACTTACAGGACGGCTTTTTTTACTGCACGTAAAGAGACGCTGATTATTTGCCCGCCAGCAGGAACACGCCGCTGCGGATCATTTTTACGGCAAAGGCGGCCAGAATGAGGGCCGCCACCTTGGCAAAGGCGCGAGAGCCGTTAATGCCGATGAGCCTGATGATCCTGTCGGACTGTGAGAAAATGATCCCGGCCAGGAGAATGTTCACGATGAGCGAAAGGATCACCGGGACATATCCGTAGCTTCCCACGAGCACGAGGCTCGTGGTGAGAGTGGCCGGGCCGGCGATGAGCGGCGTGCCCAGGGGCACCACGCCGAACGTCGGGCTTAAGGGTATCTTCTTCTCGCCCGCCCGCACAATGTCGGCAATGGCGATGATGAGCAGCACGATCCCGCCGGCGATCATGAAGTCTTCCACGAGGATGCCCAGGGCGCGAAAGATCGCCCTGCCGAGAAGAACGAACCCCACGGTGACCATGAACGCGGTGACGATGGACTGGCGGACGATCTTTTTCCGCTCAAGCCGTTTTACTTTCTCCGTCATGGCCACGAAGAGCGGAAGCGTCCCCGGCGCGTCCAGAGCCACAAAGATGGGGATCAAGCTGACCAAAAACGGCTGAACCATGTCTGGAATGTTCATGAGCCGGCATCCCTCTCTGCGGACGAGGCCGCCGCCGCATCCGCTCTCTCTGACCGCTGTATCAGTCTTTTTTCTCCGCCATCTTCAGGAACGCCGTTACCAGGTCGATGGGCAGCGGGAACACGATGGTCGTATTCTTCTCCGTGCCGATTTCGGTGAGAGTCTGGAGGTACCGGAGCTGAAGCGCCATCGGGTTCTTGCTCATGACCGCTGCCGCTTCGGACAGCTTCGCCGAGGCCTGGAGCTCGCCTTCGGCATGGATGATCTTGGCCCGCCGTTCCCGTTCCGCCTGCGCCTGGATGGCGATGGCGCGCTGCATCTCCACAGGGAGGTCCACATTCTTGACCTCGACAGCCGTTACCTTCACGCCCCACGGTTCGGTCTGCAGGTCGATGACCTTTTGCAGCTCCGCGTTGATGGACTCACGGTTCGAGAGCAGGTCATCGAGCGCGTTCTGACCAAGAATGCTCCTGAGCGTTGTCTGGGAAATGAGCGATGTGGCGTAGTAAAAATCTTCTACTTCGATGATCGCCTTGCGCGGGTCGATGACCCTGAAGTAGACCACGGCGTTCACCTTGACGGTCACGTTGTCTTTTGTAATGATGTCCTGCGACGGCACGTCCATGGTGACCGTGCGCAGGCCCACGCGCACCATCTTCTGGATTCCCGGCCAGAGGAAGATGATGCCCGGCCCTTTCACGCCGTGCGTCAGGCTCACCTTTCCGAGGGTGAAGATCACACCCCGCTCGTACTGTTTCAATATCTTGACGATGTTGTACAAAATGAAGATCGCGATAACTGCAGTGAACAGAACACTTGTTGCAAACATTTGACCCATAGTGGCCTCCTTACACGTATTCCGTGTCTATCTCTGTATGGTGCCGGTTAACTGACCTTCTTTACTTTGAGCATCAGACCTTCGACGTCAAGGACCGTTACCATGTCTCCCTTTGATATGGGTTCATCGCTCCAGGCGCTCCAGTATTCTCCCCGCATGAAAACCTGCCCGTCGGCGAGAATTTCGGTTTTTGCCAAGGCCTGCATCCCGATGAGCCCCTCCTTGCCCGTGTCCGCCTTTTCCCGGTAGACCCTGATCGCGACGGACACGGTGATAATGAAGAGAAGCGCGGACATCGCGACGGCGGGGATGATCACGGCCCATGATATCTGCAGGACCGGCGATGAAGAGTCGATGAGCATGACCGAACCAAAGAGCATGGCTATGGTCCCTCCGATGCCGAGCACGCCGTGGCTCGTGATGAACGCCTCCGCAATGAACAGCCCAATTCCCAGGATAATCAGCATGAGCCCCGCGTAGTTGATCGGCAGGGTGTGGAGCGCGTAGAAGGCGAGGATCAGACAGATGGCGCCCGCCACGCCGGGGAATATGGCGCCGGGATTCGAGAGCTCGAAGTAGAGGCCGTAGAATCCGAGGATCATGAGGATGTAGGCGATATTGGGATTGCTGATGATCTCAAGAAGCCTGAACCGGAACCCCATCTCTATTTCCTGCACCTGGGCCCCTTTGGTCTGCAATGTCTTTTTTCCGAGGACGAGCTCAACGGTTTTCCCGTCGATCGCCTTTAAGAGAGACGGGATGTCCGGAGCGATGAGGTCGATGACGCGCTCTTTGAGCGCTTCCGTTTCCGTAATAGAGACGCTTTTTCGAACAGCCTCTTCGGCCCATTTGGCATTCTTTCCGCGTTTCTCTGCAATGCCTCGCGCCATGGCGGCCAGATCATTGACGACCTTGGCCTCCATGGTCTTGTCCATCTTGCCCTCCATGGTCACGGGATGGGCCGCTCCGATATGGGTGGTCGGGGCCATGGCGGCGATGTTTGCGGCCATCGTGATGAACACGCCGGCAGATGCCGCCCTGGCTCCTGCCGGAGCAACGTAGACGATGACCGGGATATCGGCGGAGATCATCTTCTTGACGATCTCGCGCATGGATTCCACGAGCCCGCCGGGCGTGTCGAGCTGGATGATGACCGCCTCGGCGGCCTCTTTCGAAGCTTTATCGATGGACTTGATTATATATTCCGATACTACGGGTGTGATCGGCGCGTCGAGCTTGATGAGGTATATCTTCTTTGCTGCGGTCGGTACTGCAGCCTTCTGGGCTTGTCCCTGCTCATCCTGTTTAATGGGGGATGCGGGTGCTGGCCGGGCTTTTTTTTCCTTCGGCACACTCTCCGAGGCTGTAATGCCGACGACACCCGCAAAGACCAGCATGAGCGAAAGCAGCACGATTGCCCATCCCAGATTTTTCCGCATGGGGTTGATCTCCTTAACTATTCAGGCCGTGATTGTTGAGTAGGATATGTAGGACAGAGTATATGAAAATTATATCTGTAATATCCCTCGCTGTCAAGAAAGGCTTGACTTGCCTATGCTTTTTCTGTAGCATCGTAACGATCTAAGTCGGGGGCGAAGGGGAGTACGTGCGGAGCCTCTCCGCGCTCTTTGCCGGTGTCACATCAAACCATGAGAGTGAGCGGAGGCATAGGCAGGGGCAGACGACTGAAAGCGCCCGCCGGGTCGGGCGTAAGGCCCACGTCGGACAAGGTGAAGCAGGCCCTGTTCAACATCCTGGGCGAGAAGGTGGTCGGCGCCGTTTTCCTCGACCTGTACGCCGGAGCGGGCGGCATCGGCATCGAGGCCCTGAGCCGCGGTGCGGAACGGGTCGTGTTCGTGGACGTTTCCCGGGATTCCCTGAGCGTTATTAAACTCAACATCGAACAGACGGGCTTCGGGGAACGGGCCGAGGTTGTGGCGTCGAAAGCCGAGGCCTATCTCAAAAAGCGCGCCGGCCCCTTTGACATCGTGTTCCTCGATCCCCCGTACGCAGTAGAGCTCCGGCCGCTCCTGGAACACGTTGCCGCAGCCGCTGTGGTGAAGCCGGACGGGATCGTGATCGCCGAACACTTCAGGAAGCAGCCCTCTCCTGAGCGCGCCGGGGGAATCGCCCTCTTTCGCGAAGCGAAATACGGGGATACGGTCCTGGCATTCTACAAAGCCGGTAACGCAAAAGGATAGCGAAGCCCGTATCGTATGGTGTCGAGGGTAACGGGCTGTTGCCCAAATCATTTTTGTCACCCTGAGCAGAGCGAAGGGTCTCTCAACCTAGCGGAAAAACAAGCTTCTTCGCTGCGCTCAGAATGACAATTAGGTTGAAAATACCATTTGGGCAACAGCCCGGTAACATTGAGCACGAACGACTTCACCGACCAGCGAAACAGGCGCCGTGACCGCAGCCTTTTGACGCTTTCGGAATAATTAAGGAGGTTTGATGAAGCACATCGCCGTTTATCCCGGGACCTTCGACCCCGTCACGAACGGGCATGTCGACCTCCTTGAGCGGAGCCTCAGGATATTCGATGAGGTGATCGTTGCCATCGCATCGAATCCGAAAAAGGCCCCGCTCTTCCCTATCGAGGAACGCATCGCCATGTTCAGGGAGGCTACGGCGCAATATAAAAATGTGGTGATCGAAGGGTTCGACGGGTTGCTCGTCGATTACGTGAAGCAGAAGAAGGCGATCGGGATCGTGCGGGGCCTGCGAGCGGTGTCCGACTTCGAATACGAGATGCAGATGGCCCTTATGAACCGGCGGCTCGACAGTACGATCGAGACGGTGTTCCTCATGCCGAACGAGGAGTATTCGTTCATCACCTCGACGATCGTGAGGGAAGCGGCGAGCTATGGAGGCGATGTTTCCAGTCTTGTTCCGAAGGTCGTGGTGGAGAAGCTGAAGAAGAAGTTCGGGAAGTAGCTCTTAGGGCTTTTTCATTCTCTGCCGCAGCGCCTCATACAAAAATACCGCTCCCGATACCGCCACATTCAGCGAATCGAGCGTCTCCGCCATGGGGATGCGGACGCGGTGATCGACGTCCTTCAGAATATCATCCGGCAGTCCCGAACCCTCTTGTCCCACAATGACGGCAGTAGACTTCCGTAAATCGAGATCGAAGTGGGTCTTCTCTCCCGTTAAGACCATAGCCACAGTCTGAAATCCCTTTTGCCCGCATTTCTTCACAAAGGCCGTCACATCGCCGACACGCACGAGCGGCATTCTGAGGATGCTCCCCATGGACGCCCGGATGGTTTTGTAATTGTAGGGGTCCACGGTGTTCGGGGTGATTGCCACGCCGCCGGCGCCCACGGCCTCGGCTGTTCTGATAATCGTCCCGAGGTTTCCCGGGTCCTGAAGCTGGTGGCAGATGACGATGAGTCCTGACTCATGGGCGAAGAGGGCGTCTTCCGTGTACTCCTTCACCTCCACCACTGCCATGACCGGCTGGGGGGTCTTGCTTTCGGATACGGCGTCCATCAGGCGCTCCGATATCCAGAGGATGTCCACGGACCGGTTCTCGGCGAGATCCAGCACCGCCTTGCCGTGGTGCTGGGTGAGGGACGGCGAGGCCACCACCATTTTGACCCCCGCCCTGTCACGGAGCGCCTCCTCGACCATTTTGACGCCTTCGATCAAAAAGGCTTTTTCCTTTTTCCGGCGCTTCGGGTCGGACAGGGAACGCAGATAGAGTATTGTGCTGTTGTCTTTGCTTGAAAGGGGCTTGTGAGGCGCCGTTTGCATGGAGCGAGTATAGCATACTTGTGCGCCCGGCTGAAACAGAAAAATACTTGACAAAAATAGTCAGGTTTGATATGGTTATCCCAATGGTATTTACGGGAGCAATTAAGTCCTGTTTCAGCGCTGAGCAGCAAGACACGCCGGCGCGAAAAGCGGTATGAAACTATCAACCAAAGGGAAATACGGCGTCCGGGCGATATTTGAGATAGCCCGCAAGTACGGAAAAGGACCGATTACGATCAAAGAAATCGCCGACCGGCAGCGCATATCCTTTTCGTACCTTGAGCAGATCCTGAACCGCCTGGGGAGGGCGGGATTGATCGAGAGCGTGCGCGGGCCGGGAGGGGGTTATCTCCTCGGGAGAAAGCCGACAGACTTGACCATCGGCGATGTGGTACGCGCGCTGGAAGGGCCGATTGCCTTGTCCCACTGCCTGGAGCCCGGCGAGTACGAGGAATGCTACCAGGCGGACGACTGTGTTGCAAGGATGGTCTGGGCAAAGGTCGGCGCGAAGATCGAAGAGGCGCTGGACAGCATCACCTTCGAAAGTCTTCTGCGCCAGTACCACGGAAAAGACCGGGACACGGCAGGAACAAAAAAGAAGACAGCTGCAGCAGGAAAGGGGGCATGTTGACGGTGAGAAAAGTCTATCTGGACCACGCAGCGACCACGCCGGCCCACCCGAAGGTGGTGGAGGCCATGATGCCCTATTTCACCGGGAAGTTCGGCAACCCGTCAAACCTGCACGACATGGGCCGGGAGGCCAAGAACGCGGTGGAAGAGGCCAGGGCGAAGACCTCGGCGCTCATCAACGCGAAGCCTGAAGAAATCTTTTTCACCTCCAGCGGAGCGGAGTCCAATAATTTCGCCCTCAAGGGGCTTGCCCAGGCGAACAACCAAAAGGGCAAGCATATCATCGTTTCCCAGATCGAACATTTTTCAATCCTTCATCCCGCCAAGACGCTCGAAAAAGCGGGCTTCACCGTCACCTATGTGCCGACGGACAGGACGGGACTCGTTGATCCGGGCGACATTGCCAGGGCGATCACCAAGGACACGGTCATGGTCTCCATCATGCATGCTAATAACGAGATCGGCACCATCGAGCCCATCGAAGAGATCGCAAAGATCACAAAAGAGAAGGGAGTGCTGTTCCATACCGATGCCGTGGCGTCCGTTGGGTGGATTCCTGTTGACGTCAAGGCCCTGGGCGTGGACGCCCTTTCTCTTTCGGGCCACCAGTTCTACGGCCCCAAAGGCGCCGCAGCGCTCTTTGTGCGCAAAGGCGTGCGCATAAAACCGCTGATCGAGGGCGGCATCCAGGAAGACGGCAGGCGCGCAGGCACCGAGAACGTTCCTGCCCTCGTAGGCCTGGGAAAGGCCGCGGAGCTCGCCGCTGCGGAAGTTTCTCACCGGATGAGCTATACGGCCCAGCTCCGGGACCGGCTGCAGAAAGGCCTCACGGAGCGGATCGAGCACGTGGTGATCAACGGCCATCCCACGCGCAGGCTGCCGAACAATCTGAACCTGTCCATGTGGTACGTGGAAGGAGAGTCCATGCTCCTGTTCCTGAACATGGAAGGGGTGTACGTTTCGAGCGGATCGGCCTGCACGTCGCGCACCCTCAAGGCGTCCCACGTGCTCACCTGCATCGGCACGGACGCGGCCGTGGCAAACGGCACGCTCCTCATGACGCTGGGCACGGGAAGCACGGCTGAGGATATGGACTACGTGATAGAGAAGCTTCCTCCCATCGTCCAGCGGCTTCGGGAGATGTCGCCTCTCTATGAAGACATGTTGAAGAAAAAATGACGAAGGGGGAAGAATATGGAACAGTACAGCTCAAAGGTAATGGAGCATTTTGCCCATCCGCATAACGTGGGCGAGATCGAGAACGCAGACGGCGTGGGCACGGTGGGCAATCCCGTGTGCGGCGACGTGATGCGGCTCTACATCAAGGTGGACAAGAACATCATCACCGACGCCAAGTTTAAGACGTTCGGGTGCGGCGCGGCCATCGCCACGAGCAGCATGGTGACGGACCTCGTGAAGGGAAAGTCCGTCGACGAAGCGCTCAAGATATCGAACGCCGCCGTTGCCGAGGCCCTGGGCGGCCTGCCCAGGGTGAAGATGCACTGCTCGGTGCTCGCGGAAGAGGCGCTGAAATCGGCGCTTGACGATTACTACAAGAAACAGGGAAAACCTTCTCCCGTGAAGATGCCTGCTGAAACCGGCCACGAGCACGAGATGGAATAAAACAGTGCGGGATGCCTGCCTGTGCGGTGCACGCAGACAGGCGGACTGCGGAATAAAAAATAAATTCCTTTTTCAGCCCTGATTGAATTCGTGAGATTTCGTGACAATCCGTCGCTGAAAAAGCTGATTTGCATTCTCTGCGTCCATCCGTGGCAATAAATAAGGCGTTCACCTATGGAAATCAAAGAGATCAAACCCGATGAGGTGCTGGATTGCGTGGGCCTTGCCTGTCCCATGCCGATATTCAAGACGGCGAACAGGGTCAAGGAAATGAAGTCCGGCCAGGTGCTTGAAGTGCAGTCTGACGACGACGGCATCGAAAAGGACATGCCTGCCTGGTGCAAGATGACCGGCAATGAGTTTCTCGGCCTCACGAAAGAAGACGGTGAGTACCGGGCGTTCGTCAGAAAGAAGTAGTATTTAATTTCTGTAACTACTCAGGTCAGCCGCTTCGCTTCGGCGCAAGGCGCGCCGGCGTGCTATGGCACTGCAACGCTGTCGGCGCCCGTACCCGCAGCGCTTTCGCTGCGCACGCGCTGTTTTTGCTGAAGTGGCGCTACCATGACGGTCGCGGCGCGCTTTTTTGCGCCTGTGCTCAGCGGCAGACCTGAGTAGTTACTAATTTCTCTACAAAACGAAATTACTATCATGCCGACAGGTAAAATTTGTCGGCTTTTTGTTTTTTCCGGCGGGGTGCGCGGTGCTGTGATATAATTTCATTCGTGAAACCGCTCGTGCTCACTATTACGAAATGCGAATCGGATCGCAAGGTCATCACCCAGGCAGCCTTTTCTCACGGATGCCGGGTGAGCACCGCCGGTTCGGCGGCTGAAGCACTGTCGCTGCTCAAAACCGACTCGCCTTCGCTCATTTTTTGCGACGCCGAGCTGGCAGAGGGCGGCGGCGCGCTCCGCGTACTTTCGGAAGCGTTCTGCGGGTCCGGCGTATGCATTATCCTGCTCTTCCCTCCGGCCATATCGCAGGGGCTTCTCAGGGCCCTCAGGCCGTGGGTGCAGGATTTCCTTGCCACGCCCGTGCTGCGCGAGGCATGTGCGGCGAAAATCAGAAACGCTCTCAGAATGACGGCGCTTGAGCATGCTGCCGACAGGGCCGTAAGCGATCTCCAGGGCTGGCTGTCCCGGCTGGAGAGTGCCATTCAGGATTTTGACCCCTTCGCCGGAGACCGGACGAAGGCCCACGACGACCTTGTCCGGCGGCTGATCCGCACTCGACCGGACGATGCCGGCAGGCCGACCCACCTCATGATCGGGACGTCCGATGGTTCCGGCGGGCTTCAGTGCGATCTCTACGCGTCGACGCCCGCAGGCCCAAAAAAACTGTGTGCGGGGATGAAAATCCCCGAGTCAGCGGTCTTTCTGGGCATCAAAGAGGGAGACAGGTCGTCCTACATCAATTATTTCGACCGCCGCAAGGGCCTCAGGGATTTCCAGTCTCTCTTCCCGTCAGAGCTGCTTACGTTGACCGGCGCCGTTTGCAACGTTGCCGGGTTCGCGCACGCTGGAATCTACGTGGTGGCCTTGAACTACGGCAGGCCCGTGACCGCCGAGGACGTCCTGTTTCTCAAGGGGCTCGCTCTGCCGGGCAGTTTTCTCGGGGCCGTGGCAGGTGATATGCGGGAAATTTCCGAATCGTTTCTCCTGATGGCGCGTGCCCTCGCCATGGCGACGGATTCGCAGAACGACAACGGCGCGCACGTCCGCCGCATGAACGAGTATGCCAGGGCCATGGCGGAGCGGATGAAATGCTCCACACGTTTTGTCCGGACCATTTCCTATTCCGCGCAGCTCCACGACGTGGGCAAGATTTGCATCCACCCCGACCTCCTCGATAAGCCGCTCAGGCTGACGAGCCACGAATTCGATATCGTCAAGAAACACCCCTTGATGGGAGCGAAAATCCTGGGTGATTCTTCCGCGCTGAACGTGGCGCGAAACATTGCACTTACCCATCACGAGTGCTGGGATGGGAGCGGTTATCCAGCCGGCCTGTCCGGTGAAGCAATTCCCATCGAGGGCGCCATCGTAAAAATCGCCGACGTGTACGACGCGCTCCGTACCATGCATGCATATAAAGCTTCACTGTCTCACGACGACGCCTGCCGCTTCATCCTGGGCGGCGGCGGGGACGGACTGCACGAGATACGGCCTGCGCAGTTCCATCCCGGCGCGCTGCGGGCGTTCGGAGAAGCCTCGAGAGAATTTGAAGCTATCTACCAGGGGACGCGATAGTGTCCAAGGGTACGGTGTACAGGCCAACCCCTGAGAGAAGGTTGTCGACTCCAGCTTGCAAGAGTCATTCATTCTCAAAATATATAATAAAACGTCAGCATCCGGGATCGACCGAGAACTCCATTCTCTAACGGAATTCCTTGTCGTTTCACATGCCCCACTCTGATCGACCTGTCGACATCCCGCGCCCGACAGGTCACGATGCCGCAATCCGTGCAGCATCGGCACCTTTCTGTTTGACAACCTCCATGGGATGGTTTATTATCACGTTCCAGAACGAAGGGAGCGTTATGCAAGCTATAGTGTCCTTAAAGGAAGGCGACTGGGTAGACGAGACGTACCTCGCCGTGTCAAAACAGGTGTCGACTTCCAAAAACGGCGCGACCTACCTCGCGATCAAGCTCGCGGACAAGACCGGGGAGATCGACGGCAGACTGTGGGACAACGCCGATGAGATCGCCGGGAAGTTTGAACGCGAGGACTTCGTGCGCATCAAGGGAGTGGCCGCCAATTACCAGGGGACCATGCAGATCAAGATGAAGTCCCTGGAAAAGGTGGATGACGCCAAAGTCGATATTGCAAACTTTCTCCAGACGTCGCCGCGGGACCCCGAGGAGATGGTGGGGGACCTCACTGCTGCGGCTGCGGGGGTGTCGAACACGCACCTCAGGCTTTTCATGCAGGCCTTTTTGAACGACAGGCCGTTCATGGAGACTTTCCGGCGCACGCCCGCGGCCAAGACGCTGCACCACAATTACATCGGCGGCCTGCTCGAGCATGTCGTCGAGCTCATCTTTCTCTGTCGCGATCTTGCTAAACATTTTCCGGGAGTTGATGGGGACCTTCTCATTGTCGGCGCCTTTATCCACGACATCGGAAAGGTGCGGGAGCTCGCCGTCCGAAAATCCATCGAATATACCACCGAGGGGAGGCTCATCGGGCATATCTCGCTCGGATACGAGATGATCGCCGGGAAGATCGCCGCTATCCCCGGGTTCCCGCCTGAGCTTGCCATGCTGCTCAAGCACATTATGCTCTCGCACCACGGCGAGTACGAATTCGGCTCTCCCAAGCGTCCCAAGATCCAGGAGGCGGTCATTATTAACTACCTCGACGACCTCTCGGCCAAGATCAACAACTTCCAGGCGACGCTCAAGAAGGAAAAGGTGGGAGAGGGGGAATGGACGGCGTTCAACAAGATGCACGACCGCTACCTCTACCGCCAGGGGGCGTACGCCGCTGCCGGAGATGAACCGGAGGAGATCGAGGGCGCCGGGCCGGCAGCAGGCGGCAAGATCGCGAAGGGCGAGAGGCGGGGCACAAAGGACGAAGGACGATCGACAAAAGACGCAGAAACGGCGGAGCCGTCGGGTAAACTGCCGCTGGATATATGACGACAGTCTGCGACCGTCGAATGCAAAATGAAAATTGCAAAATGAAGGCTGCTGTTTCAAATTTGCATTTTGCACTTTGCATTTTGAAATTTGCATTGTATTGAGGGGTATCAATGTTCAGTGTTCTTCGCACCGTGAGCGACGGTCTTGCCCGGACCAGGAAAAGTTTTTCCGATACCATCGGCACACTGATCCTCGGCGAGAAGGTCGACAGCGTATTCCTCGACGAGCTCGAGGAGGCCCTTGTCGCCGCGGACACAGGCGTGCAGACGGCATCAACGGTGCTCGCAGACCTCACGGAGCGTTTCAAGAGAAACGAGCTTTCCACGCCCGCGCAGGTGCGGGTACTGCTCAAACAGATTCTTGCGGAAATTCTTTCATCAACGTCGACGCCTTTTTCAGTCACTTCCTCGCCCTCTACCGTGCTTGTCGTGGGCGTGAACGGCGCCGGCAAGACCACGACCATCGGAAAGCTGGCTCACCGGCTTCAACAGGAAGGGAAGAAGGTGATGCTGGCGGCAGCCGACACCTTTCGCGCCGCCGCCGCCGAGCAGCTTTCCATCTGGGGTGAACGCGCGGGCATTCCCGTGATCAAGCACAAGGAAGGCGCTGATCCGGGGGCGGTCGTGTTCGACGCGATATCCGCCGCCAAGGCCCGTGCAGCCGACGTGCTCATCGTGGATACCGCGGGCAGACTGCATACGAAGTCCAACCTCATGGAGGAACTGAAAAAAGTAAAGCGCATCATGTCCCGGGAACTCCCCGGCGCGCCGCAGGAAGTCCTGCTCGTTCTCGATGCAACGACAGGCCAGAATGCCCTTGTCCAGGCCAAAATGTTCCAGGAAGCCGTGGGTGTGACCGGAATTGTGCTCACCAAGCTTGACGGGACGGCGAAGGGCGGCATTGTTTTCGCCATCAGCAAGGAGCTCGCGATCCCCGTAAAATTCATAGGCATCGGCGAGGCGATGGAGGACCTGCGGGCATTCGATCCGAAGGAGTTTGTCGAGGCGCTGTTGTGAGCACGTGAATAGAGAATAGCAATTGAGAGATTAAGTGATTCAAAGCATGTTCCTCAATCTCTTAATATCTATTTTCCTAATAACATCTTGTACCCGAATCATGCCCCGTTTCACTTGCCGAGAGGTGGACCCATGGAGAGCGTCCAGGTTGAGATATTCGGACAGGTTTACAGCATCAAGGGAATGGCGGACCATGAATATATCCGCGAGCTTGCCGCCTTTATTGATGCGCGCATGAAGGATGTACAGAAGGGGACCGGCACGGCCGATCCTCACCGTGTGGCCATTCTGACGGCGCTCACGATCTCCGAAGAACTCCATCGTTTGCAGAAGCAGTATGCTGAGCTCGAAAAAACCGCGGAGAATGCCGCCCGGCACTTGCTCGAGATCACCAGCGAAGCAGAGGGGAAAGACCCATAGCCCTCCTCGGGAGTCGCGCCGATTCGATTGCGGTAGGATTCTTTTTTGCAACAGCGGCCCGGTTAGCCGAAACGTCTTGAAATGTAATAACTTTCACCTTCCCGAACAAAACACCGTCTTATTTTCTGCTTGCCATTTTCCGCTGATTCTGGTATATAGACTACAGGATAAAAAAGAGATCAAGTCCCCTGCTTTGCGCGTGACAGATACGACTTGTGCCTCGTGAAAAAAATAAAACGGGAGCCATCCCAGGGAAAGGGTGTGCATGCCCAGGCAAGACTGGGTAGCCTTAACTTTCCTCTTTGGCGCCCACCTGGTGAGAGCCAGGTCCAAGTGTACCAGCACGGCAAAAGCGGGGGATTCTTTAGTCATCATTCATTTTTTCAATAGAGCGTAAGCGACAGGGCATCATAGGATCAGAGTATCATTGCAAGCAAGGAACGAGCGCATAGTAATAGCAGTTGAAAGGAGCGGCAAGTAAGGAAGGCTCCTGCGCTTGTAATAGTGTGCGGCAACGGCAGTACGGTGAATGCGAAAGCGCAACACCAATGAGTTGCCATGATTTTTCGACTTTCAGCATCAGGCTTATCTTGATCAGTACCGGAGCAGAATATTACGCGACCATGGGGATATGGGTTCATATACATACAGTTCGGAGTGCACACGTGGGAATTTCTATTTACGGAAATAAGCGCGGTTGCAGCGGGATCGCGGTCCCGCTGGCGGCATTCTCACGAACTGAGGCGATTCCCGCCTCGCCCTGTCCGGCCCCCGGCGTAGTGACGGTTCTCTCCGGACCTGCCTGAGTTCCACGCACTATTACTCGTCTTACTGAAGCCTTCCCGAAGCATGTCGTGGCTCTCAAGAAACACGTCCATACGTTACCCCTTCAGTCGGCAGAACCGGCGGAGGCCCCCCTTGCGTGGAGGATGCGTCCCCGCGAGCTCGCGGAGTTCGCGGGACAGGAGCACATCCTCGGTCCGGGAAAACTTCTGCGCAGGGCCATCGAGGCCGACCGGTTCATGTCTCTCATCCTCTACGGTCCGCCGGGCGTGGGAAAGACCGCCCTTGCGCACCTTATTGCGGAGAAGAGCCGCGCCCATTTCGTCTCACTGAACGCCGTCACGGCCGGCGTGGCCGATATCCGGAAGGTGGCGCAGGAGGCCGTCGAAGTGCGCGCCCTGAGCGGCCGAAGGACGGTGCTCTTCATCGACGAGATCCACCGGTTCACCCGCGTCCAGCAGGATGCGCTGCTGCCCGATGTTGAACGGGGCGCCATAACGCTCATCGGCGCCTCGACGCAGAACCCGTTCTTCGCCATTATTCCGGCGCTCTCCTCCCGCTCCCAGATTTTTGAATTCAAGCCCCTCGGCCATGAACACGTCCGCTCCCTCATTCTCCGCGCGCTCGCGGACAAGGAGCGGGGTCTCGGGAATCGGCCCGTGACATTGACGGAGGACGCCCTTGAACTCATCATTGCCCAGTCCAACGGAGACGCGCGGCGGGCGCTGAACGCCCTGGAGCTGGGCGTGCTCTCGACGCCGGCGGGGCCCGATGGCGCGGTTCTCTATGACCTCTCTACGGCGGAGGAGTCGATCCAGAAAAGGGCGCTGGCATACGACGAGGACGAGCACTACGACACCATTTCCGCCTTCATCAAGAGCATGCGCGGCAGCGATCCCGATGCGGCGCTCTACTGGATGGCCAAAATGATCTACGCCGGCGAGGACCCCCTGTTTATCGCGCGCCGGATCGCGATCGCCGCGAGCGAGGACGTGGGCAACGCGGACCCGCGGGCGCTCGTCGTGGCGACGGCGGCCTACCAGACCGTGGAGAGGATCGGCATGCCCGAGGGCATGATCCCCCTTGCGCAGGCGGCCGTGTATGTCGCGGCCGCTCCCAAGAGCAACGCATCCTATCTGGGGATCAAAGCGGCCTTGCACGATATCGAGCAGGGAGACGTGCTGGCGGTGCCGGACCATCTCAAGGACGCCCATTACCAAGGGGCGCAGAGGCTGGGAAGAGGGAAGGGATACAAATATCCCCATGATTTTCCGGGCCACCACGTGGCCCAGGACTACCTCCCGCAGAAGCGGGAATACTACCGGCCTACGGAGCAGGGCGAAGAAAAGAGGATCAAGGAACGCCTTGCCGGGCTGAAGAAGAAGTCTCAGGAGGAACGACAATGATTGAGTATGTTGCGCTATTGATAGCAGGGCTCGCTGTGGGTGTGGGCCTTGGTCTGATGATCAAGGGAAAGTCAGCGGCTGGAAAAATCCGGACCGCCGAGGCAGAGGCAGTGCGGATCGTTGCCGCGGCGGAGCGCGAGGCGGAGACCAAGCGCAAAGAGGCCGTGCTCGAAGTCAAGGACAAGCTCTACCAGGCGAGGGCGGACTTCGAGCGGGAGACCCGCGATAAACGCCAGGAGATTCAGAACCAGGAACGGAGACTGACCCAGAAGGAAGAGGGCATTGAGAAGAAGATCGACGTCATAGAGAAACGCGAGGCGGAGGCGGCGAAGCGGGAGCGTGAGCTCGCGGCCCGGGAGAAGGTGGCCCAGGAAAAGGAAGAGCGGTACGAAAACGGGCTCCGCGAGCAGCGGCAGATGCTCGAAAAGATCGCCAGCATGACCGCCGAGGAGGCCAAGCGCCAGCTCATGGTGGCCATGGAAGACGAGGCCAAGTACGAGGCCGCCAGGACCATCAAGCGGATCGAGGACGAGGCCAAGGAAGAGGCCGATAAGAAGGCCAAAAACATCATCAGCCTCGCGATACAGCGGTATTCAAGCGATTACGTGGCCGAGGCCACGGTGTCCGTCGTTAACCTCCCGAACGACGAGATGAAGGGGAGGATCATCGGGCGTGAAGGAAGGAATATCCGCGCCCTCGAAGCGGCCACCGGCATCGACCTGATCATCGACGACACGCCCGAGGCGGTGCTTCTCTCCTGCTACGATCCGCTCCGCCGGGAGATCGCGAAGCTCACCATCGAGCGGCTTATCCAGGACGGCCGTATCCATCCGGCGAG
Organism: Nitrospiria bacterium; assembly: GCA_919901555.1. Classification (GTDB taxonomy): domain Bacteria; phylum Nitrospirota; class UBA9217; order UBA9217; family UBA9217; genus CAKKPG01. The sequence goes on from CAKKPG010000034.1 coordinate 23,786, forward strand.
GATAGAGGAGATCGCCGAGAAGGTCAAGAAGGACCTTGACATCTCCATGAAAGAGGAAGGCGAGAAGGCCGCTTTCGACCTCGCCATCCACAACATACACCCCGACGTCATCAAGCTCCTCGGCAGGCTCAAGTACCGGACGAGCTACGGCCAGAACGTGCTCATGCATTCTCGTGAAGTGGCCTACTTCGCCGGCGTCATGGCGGCGGAGCTCGGCGTGGACCAGAAGCTCGCGCGGCGGGCGGGACTGCTCCACGACCTCGGCAAGGCGGTGGACCACGAGGTGGAGGGCACGCATCCGACCATCGGCGGAGACCTGGCCAAGAAGTACGGCGAATCCCAGAAGGTCATCAACGCCATCCTGACGCACCATGGCGACGGCGAAGCGACTTCCGTAGAGGCGGTGCTCGTGGCGGCGGCGGACGCGCTCTCGGCCGGCAGGCCCGGTGTGCGGCGCGAAACCCTGGAGAGCTACCTCAAGCGGCTTGAGCAGCTCGAGGCGGCGGCCAACTCCTTCAAGGGAGTCGAAAAGTCCTACGCCATCCAGGCCGGCCGCGAGATCAGGATCATCGTGAAACCCGAGGACCTTTCCGACGCCCATTCGGCCCAGCTGTCGCGTGATATTGCCAAGAAGATCGAGCAGGAGCTCGCCTATCCCGGCCAGATCAAGGTGACGGTCGTACGCGAAAGCCGGTACGTGGAGTACGCGAAGTAGCCAAAGACACGAACCATATTTCACCACGAAGGCACTAAGTCACTAAGAGAAATTTATTAAACTTTGTGTCTTGGTGTCTTTGTGGTAAAGAGGCAGGAGACGAGTTGAAGGTTTTATTCATCGGCGATATCATCGGAGAACCCGGAAGAAAGATGGTGCGCGCGCAGATGCGCGGGCTCGTTGAGGCCCACCGTCCCGACCTTATCATTGCCAACGGCGAGAACGCGGCGGGCGGTTTCGGGATCACGCCGGACATTGCGGAAGAACTGCTCTCCCTGGGCATTCAGGTCCTCACCTCGGGCAACCACGTCTGGGACAAGAAGGAGATCGAGCCCTACCTGGCCAAGGAGGACCGGCTCATCAGGCCCGCCAATTATCCCGAAGGGAGCGCCGGTTACGGCAGCGTGGTGATCTCAACGCCCGGCGCGGGCAAGGCCGCGGTGCTGAACCTCGAAGGCCGCGTCTTCATGTCGAACCTGGAAGACCCCTTCCGCACGGCGGAGCGGGAGCTCGAGAAACTCAAGAAAGAGACACCCGTCATCGTCATCGATTTCCACGCAGAGGCCACGTCGGAAAAGACGGCCCTCGCCTGGCATCTCGACGGCAAAGCAAGCGCCGTCCTCGGCACCCACACCCATGTCCAGACCGCGGATGAGCGTGTGCTTCCCGGCGGCACGGCGTTCATCACGGACGTGGGCATGACCGGGCCCTCGGAGTCGGTCATCGGCGTGAGAAAAGAAGACGCCATCGCGCGCTTTCTCACTCAGCGGCCGCGCAAGTTCGAGATCCCCAAAGGGCCGGTGCATTTAGATGCGGTGGTCCTAGATATCGATACGAGGACCGGCAAGGCCGCCTCGATAGAGAGGATTCATATCAAATCATAGCACGTTCGCGTTAATTGCAGAATACGGAATGTAGAATAATAAATCCGAAATCTGCAATCCGAAATCGGAAATTATGCAGACCCATATTCTCACGGTCACTCAACTTACCCGCCAGATCAAAAACCTCCTCGAAGGGGCGTTTCCCGATGTATGGGTGGAGGGAGAGATATCGAACCTTCGCGCTCCCCAGTCGGGCCATACCTATTTTACCCTCAAAGATGAAGAGAGCCAGATCCGCGCGGTGTTGTTTCGCTCCTCTCAGAAAAACCTCAAGTTCACCCTCCAGCACGGCATGCAGGTCATCTGCCGCGGCCGGGTCAGCGTCTATGATCCGCGCGGCGAATACCAGATCGTCATAGAGTATATCGAACCCAAGGGAGTGGGCGCGCTCCAGAAGGCCTTCGAAGAACTCAAGGAGAGGCTCGCGAAGGAAGGCCTTTTCGATCTTGACCGCAAGAAGCCGCTCCCGCTCCTCCCCCGACGCATCGGCATCGTCACCTCGCCCACGGGCGCCGCGATCCGGGACATGCTGCGGGTGATCAGGCGCCGCCATCCGAGGATGGAAATCCTCATCTATCCCGTGCCGGTCCAGGGGGCTGATGCCGCCCCTGCCATCGTGGAGGCCATCGGATATTTCAACCGTGAAAAAAAGGTGGATGTCATGATCATAGGCCGGGGCGGAGGATCGCTGGAAGACCTTTGGGCGTTCAACGAAGAGGCCGTGGCCCGCGCCATTTATGCATCGAATATCCCCGTCATCTCCGCGGTAGGCCATGAGACGGACTATGCCATTTCCGATTTCGTGGCGGACCTCCGGGCCCCTACGCCCTCGGCCGCCGCGGAAATGGTTGTGCAGAGCGAGGAAAGCTTCCGGGAGCATATCGGCTCGCTGGAAATCGGACTGGTGAGGAGCATGCGCCGGCAGATCGAAGTACTGCGGGCGTCACTCCATGAGAAGATGCGCGTGCTCGTTGATCCTCGGAGGCGCCTGGAACAGAACGTCCAGCGCGTGGACGAGCTTGTGGGCAGGCTGGCCACGGGGATCGGACATCATCTGCGCAGGGACCGGGCGCTTCTCGCCTCCCTTGCGGCGGGGCTCGACCATCTGAACCCCCTCGGCATCCTCTCCCGGGGATACAGCATCACCAAAAAGCTTCCCGCAGGCGCTATTCTGAAGGACGCATCCGAAACGAAGCCCGGCGACATGCTCAGCACCAAGCTGCATAAAGGCGAGGTGGTGTCCCGGGTGGAAGAGACCAGAGAGTAACGGCAGGTGTTCAGTCCCCTTGCTTTTTTCCGTGACCTGTACAAAGGTTTTTCTATTCTTTTCTTCGCGTTTTCTTCCAACGGAACCTACTGTTTCTAATACAAAAGTCATATCCATTCCCAACGAAAACCGCCCAGCGAGTCTCTGACTGACCGTTGCGGGCTTTTGTTACCTAATCCCCTGACTCGTTCGCCCTATTTCCAACTTCTCCTTGCAATTTTCCTGAATCTGTAATATTGTCAACGACAACGGCTCCTTATTCCCGCCCATAAGCCGATCTGCACCTCTTCGGGGGCCGCTGTATTACATTTTTCCCGAGATGAACATGGAAAGGCAGTATGGCGCGACAGAAAAAGACAACTGGCAAGAAAGAATTGCAAAGCGGTAGCCTTGTGTCACGAAAACAGGCAATTGTTCCGTTACCAAACGGCAAATCCCTCGAATCCTGGATCTGGGATGCGGCCTGCTCCATTCGCGGCGCGAAGGACGCGGCGAAGTACAAGGAGTTCATCCTTCCGCTCATCTTCACCAAGCGCCTGTGCGATGTTTTCGACGACGAGCTGAACCGCATCGCGAAAGAGGTCGGCTCGCGAGCCAAGGCGTTCAAGCTGGTGAAGCACGATAAGAAACTCGTCCGCTTTTTTCTCCCGCTACAACCGATGAACCCCGATGACGCGGTCTGGTCCGTTATTCGCACGCTGTCTGACAAGATAGGCGAGCAGCTCACCACTCACCTCCGCGCCATCGCCGACGCCAATCCTCTGCTTAAAGGTATTATCGACCGCGTGGACTTCAATGCCACTACCCACGGTCAACGGGATCTCGACGACGACCGACTTTCCAACTTGGTCGAGAAGATCAGCGCCAAGCGCCTCGGCCTAGCAGATGTGGAGCCAGACATCATCGGCCGCAGCTATGAATACCTTATCCGTAAGTTCGCGGAAAACAGCGGCCAGAGCGCGGGCGAGTTCTACACTCCGGCCGAGGTAGGACTCATCATGGCTCGCATCATGGACGCAGAACCGGGAATGGATATCTATGACCCCTGCTGCGGCTCAGCCGGGTTGCTTATTAAGTGCGAGCTGGTGCTCCAGCAAAAGATGAGTCTTCGCTCCCGCAAGACCTTCGCCCCCGCGCGGCTCTATGGGCAGGAGAATGAGCCCGGCACCTGGGCCATGGCGAACATGAACATGATCATCCACGACATGGAGGGAGAGATACAGATCGGCGACACCTTCCGCAAGCCCAAGTTCCGCAAGGGCAACCGGCTTCGGACCTTCGACCGGGTGGTGGCCAATCCCATGTGGAACCAGACCGAGTTCAAGGAAAAGGACTACGACGCCGACGAGCTCGACCGCTTTCCCAAGGGCGCCGGCTTTCCCGGAAGCAAGGCGGACTGGGGCTGGATGCAGCACATCCTCGCCAGCCTGAATGACAAAGGCCGCGCCGCCGTGGTGCTCGACACCGGCGCAGCCTCGCGCGGCTCCGGCAACGCGAACACCAACAAGGAAAAGGACGTCCGCCGCTGGTTTGTGGAGCAGGACTTGATAGAGGGCGTCATCTACCTGCCGGAGAACCTCTTCTACAACACCACCGCCCCCGGCGTCATTATCGTGCTGAACCGGGCAAAGCCGAAGGAGCGGAAGGGCAAGCTCTTCCTGCTCAATGCAAGCCGCGAGTTCAGCAAGGGCGACCCGAAGAACTACATCCCCGACGACGCCATTGTCCGCATAGCCGACACCTTCACTGCGTGGAAAGAAAAGGAGAAGTATTCGCGCATCGTCACCCGTGAGGAAATCGCCAAGAACGACTTCAACATCTCCCCCAGCCGCTATATCCACACCGGGGAAGCGGACGAATACCGGCCCATCGCCGAGATCGTGGAGGAGTTGAACGCGCTGGAGGAGGAAGCCAAAGCCACGGATGCGGCGCTCAAGGAGATTCTGAAGAGGATCGGGGTATGAATCGCCATGATAGGATTGCATTCCTATTGAAATGGTGATTTGATCGGAGTGCAATCCGATCGGAAACTTATGCATAATTGAGGATAGGCACATGGCGACGAAGAAGGCGATAACACGACGAAAAACGGGTGCCGGAGTAGAGGCCCCAATTTGTGACACAGTGCGTCACAAATTCTATGAGTCCGTTGCAGAGGTCCTTCGCGTTGCCCGTTCAAACGTCTATCGGGCGGTTAACTTCGCCATGGTTGAGGCCTACTGGCACGTTGGGCGGATGATCGTTGAGGAAGAGCAGCAGGGAAAGGAGCGCGCGGAATATGGTGCATTCCTCATCAAGAACTTATCCATCAATTTGACTGAGGAATTCGGTAAGGGCTTTACTGAGCCGAATCTGTGGAATTTTCGGCAATTCTATCTATGTTTCCCAAATTGGCACACACTGTGTGCCGAATCAAAGGCCGATAAGAAAGATTCAGATGGGGCCAGTTGTCCTGAGATTCTCTACGCACTGCGTAGAGAATTGACGTGGACACACTACCGGCTTCTTATGCGCGTGGAAAAACCGGAGGCTCGTGCATGGTATTTGAACGAAGCCGCTGACCAGAACTGGAGCACCCGAACACTCGAACGCCAGATCAACTCGCTCTACTACGAGCGCCTACACATGAGCCGGGACAAGAAGCCCGTCATCAAAGAGATGCAGCAGAAGACCGCACACCTCGCGCCCGAACCCCGGGATTTCATCAAAGACCCCTATGTACTCGAATTTCTCGGGCTCAAGGACAACCCCGATTTCCGGGAATCGGATCTCGAACAGGCCATCATCGGCAAGCTCCAGGCGTTCATGCTGGAGCTTGGCAAAGGCTTCGCCTTCGTGGCCCGGCAGCAGCGCATCAGCACCGAAACCAAGGACTTCTTCATCGACCTCGTCTTCTACAATTACCTCCTCAAGTGCTTTGTCCTGATTGATCTTAAAACCGGGGAACTGGCCCATCAAGATATTGGTCAAATGGACATGTACGTCCGGCTCTACGAAGATAAGTACAAAAGCCCTGACGACAACCCAACCATCGGCATCATCCTCTGCACCGACAAAGACGAAACCGTGGTCAAGTATTCCGTGCTCAAGGAAAACAAGCAGCTCTTCGCCTCCAAGTACAAGCTCTATCTGCCCAGCGAACAGGAACTGATCGACGAGATCGAGCGGGAGAAGGCGATGATCGTCAGGGAGCGGGGTGTGCTGTATGGAGTTTGACTTGGAAAATTTGCCTGATGATTGGCAGGTGAAGCCAATCCGTGAGGCGTATGCGTTCACGAAGAAGCCACGCGGTCTAATGATTGAGGCAGACGGCTCAGTTCCTTTTCTTCCGATGGACACGATTCCCATTGGGCGTGTTCGCGTATCCGAGTTTGAAGAGCGCCGTGGTTCAGCTCTTACGAGCGGCACATACATTGAAAACGGCGATCTGCTCGTGGCCAAGATTACACCCTCTTTCGAGAACGGGAAGCAGGCCATTGTTGACTGGGGAAAGCCTTTTGGTTTCGCGACGACCGAGGTCATTCCGGTACAGGAAGTACAAGGCGTTAGCGATAAGTTCTTTCTATATCATCTGCTTCTTCATCCTGCGATTCGATCAGACCTTGCGGGGAAAATGGATGGAACAACTGGCCGCCAGCGGTTGAGCAAGGAAGTTTTCGGCAGCCGCCTCATTCCGCTTCCGCCCCTCGCCGAGCAGCGGAAGATTGCGGGAGTGTTGGGGGTGGTGCAGCAGGCCATCGAGCAGCAGGAGCAACTGCTTCAACGAACTACGGAACTGAAAGAAAAGCTCTTCCATCAACTTTTCACAAACGGCCTCCGTGGCGAACCTCAAAAGGAAACTGAAATTGGCCCCGTTCCGGAGAGTTGGGAGTTCGCGCCGCTTGGTGATTATCTGACTGAAGCTCAATATGGCCTTTCAGCAAAGGGTGCTGAGAGCGGACGATACGCACTGCTGCGAATGACCAATCAGCAACAGGGTCGGATATCGGGTGAGAGTCTTCAGTATGTTGATCTAACACAGGCTCAATTTGAGAAATTTCGCGTTGCACGTAAGGATATTCTGTTTAACCGCACGAACAGCTTTGAACTTGTGGGGAGAACGGCGATTTTTGACATAGAGGGCGATTTCGTATTCGCTTCTTATCTTATCCGGTTAAGGACCGATGCCACTCGGTTACGACCATATTTTTTGAACCAATATTTCAATTGGGACGAGACACAGTCACGGTTGAAATCCATCGCTACACGTGCAATCAGCCAAAGCAATATCAGCGCGACCCGTTTGCGTAGCTTCGTTGTTCCTGTGCCGAAGCCAAACGAGCAGGACGAGATTGTTACCCAGTTGGACATCATTGACGCAAAAATTGCAATTCATACTCGGAAGAAAGACGCCTTGACCAACCTCTTCCGTACATTTCTGCACCAGTTAATGACGGCGCAGATTAGGGTGAATGACCACAAATTCTCTGAGTTCGAAAACATCGCGAAAGGATAACTTATGCCAAGCAATTCTCAGCATAAATTTACATGGATCCCGATTTACCATGAATTAGCCGAGCAGCTTCTTCAATGGCAGGAACGCCAGAGTGAATTAATCGCATTTCTAGAGGGATTACGCTCGAAGAAGCTTGTCATTACACCTTTGAACGATCAAGATGACCAGGGGGCAAGGTTTATTCTCAAGGAAATCGACCCCTTCACATTCTTCGGCGTTTTCAATAGGGGAATCAGAGAAGATCAGCGTCTATCTATTCTTGCGGAAATCAAAAAAAGCTTTAACTTAAAAAATGAATTGCCACATGATTTTGAGGGTATTCCTCTTGTGAATAATCAGAAATCATGGTTTATTCCATATCAATATAGACGTAATGTAGACGATGTTTCTCGTTTGTGGAAAGTATTTCGATTAGCACTTGGAGATAAACCACTGGATCATCCCGAGTTTCTGAAAGCCTTTGATGATGCCCTTAATGTGAGAAACACCAATCTCAATTTGACCATGGGTTTATTCTGGATACGTCCAGATATATTTCTGAATTTAGATCAGACCAACCGGCAATACCTTAAAATCAAGCTTCCAAGCGGGGGCTTGTCTGCTCAATTTTACAAAGATACTGTACGGGCCGTGTCGTCCAAATTCGAATCTCTGCCGGAATTATCAATGGCTGCATGGATTCAAGCAACAAAACAGCCTGAACCCAAAGCTCCGCGCAAATCTCCGGAAGCCGAGATCGGCCCAGATAACAATTATTGGATGGTAGGGGCCTACTGGTCTGATAATGATCCACCCGATCAGACAGAGCGTTTTGTTGCTGAAGGAATATGGGAAAACGGGTACGAGGACCGATTACTTGACGAAGTTCGATCTATGAAGGTAGGCGACAAAATTGCTATTAAAGCTGCTTCGACTCAACGATCCGATCTGCCATTCGAGGCGCATGGGAAAACGGTTTCGAGAATGACCATTAAGGCTATAGGGACAATCGTAGCTAATAGAGGTGATGGTCGTGTTGTAGAAATTGAATGGGATCCCTCTTTTAAAGCAAAAGACTGGTATTTCTACACCAACCAACAGACGTTGTGGAAATTACGCCGTGACGACCCGTATGCCAAGAGACTGATTGACTTTGCGTTTGGCAATGCCGAACAGGACTATGCTTGGTTTATTGATCAGCTGCGGGGAACAGACAAGAGCACGGCAAAAACGCCTGTGCCACCTGAGAAGCCAGGCACACACCAACCGTACGGGATAGCTGATATGATTTCATCTGGCGTCTTTTTGACTGATGCGGAGCTAAACGATATCCTGGAACGGCTTCAGTCTAAAAAGAACATGATTCTCCAAGGGCCACCAGGAGTTGGAAAAACCTTTATTGCGAAAAAAATCGCTTATTGCCTGATGGAAGAGATAGATGACCAGCGTATCGAAATGGTTCAGTTCCATCAGTCCTATTCGTATGAGGACTTTATACGCGGTTATAGGCCTTTACCTGATAAGGCCGGTGCCTTTGGTTTATTTGATGGCGTTTTCATGAGCTTTTGTGAAAAGGCAAGGAAAGATGATCGACCGCATATTTTCATCATTGATGAGATTAACCGAGGTAATCTAAGCCAGATCTTTGGTGAACTGCTGATGCTGATTGAAACAGATAAGCGAGGACCGGAATATATGGTGCCTCTCGTCTACAGACGGCCTGAAGAAGCACGATTCTACATCCCTCAAAATGTTTACCTTATAGGATTAATGAATGTTGCTGATCGCTCGCTTGCGATGGTTGATTATGCTCTTCGGCGCCGCTTTGCTTTTATTACGCTCAAACCTGAATTTGAAAACGTTATTTATCGCAGATGGTTGTTGGAGCGTAATATGAATCCCGATTTGGCGAAGCTAATCATTGACCGTATTTCGGCTTTAAATAAAGAAATATCCGATGATCCATTGCTTGGCCCGAATTATCAAGTTGGCCATAGTTTCTTTTGTCCAAGAGGGAATAACTTCGCAGGGCTCGATAGAAGTTGGTATGACGGAGTTGTGAAGACGGAAATCATACCTCTGCTTAAGGAATACTGGTTCGATAATCCCAAGCGTGCTGAACAGGTCAGCGAGAGGCTTCTCAGCTAATGATTGAAGCTGAAACTATAAATGTTTCTCATGATGTGCCGCTAACCGATTTCGGCATTCCTATCCGCAATCTGTGGCACATGCTTCTGTACGCATGGAATGAACCCGAGATGCTGCAACAGTGCGAGTTCGAAGTTGAAAGCGCGCCCAGCCTCGACGCATTGCTTGCTGCTATTCTTGTAAAAATAATGCAACAACGGATGCGTATTGGACTAGGATGCAGTTATGTTAACGAAGAAGTTTTTCTTCGTGGTTTGCGAGGCAGGATTGATTTCGCCTATAGCTTAAAATCACGAGCTTTCGAACGAGGGCAGGCATATTGCCGCTTTCAGCAATATAAAGCCAATGCACCCAAGAATCAGATCATCCGGAGTACGTTGGCGAGACTAATTCAGATCGGAAATTTTGGCCCTGACCAAACTCGGGCCGAAGAGTTACGTCATAAATTGCGCCGATTGACACGTGATTTGGAAGGGATCGATCTAATAGATATAGATCTGGAATTTATCAGGAGACAAAAACTAGGGCGGAATGACAGTGATTACAGATTAATGCTGGCCATCTGCGAACTGATTCTTCAACGCCAGATGCCCACTGAAACAGAAGGCAGAAACAAATTGCCTGCCTTAGATCGCGATGCGCTAACGCTGCATTACGTCTATGAAAAGTTTGTTGCGAACTTCTATAAACTGCATTTGCATGACTGGTCAATAAAGCCGCAATCTCGTTTTGACTGGCATGCAAGTAAGACTTCTATCTACTTGCCATCAATGCAACCTGATCTTGTAATGCAACACAATCAATCAGGACGGTTAGTAATACTTGATACGAAATTCACTCCCAATAGTCTTGTTAATGGCAGATTTGGAGAGCCGAAATTCGATTCGTCGCATATTTATCAGCTTTATGCATATCTTAGGTCTCAGGAAACTCTTTCGGAACAGCATAGGGTTATGCCGGGCATATTGCTGTACCCAGCAGCCCGCTATAATTTATCAGAAGCTGTTGAGTTGCAAGGCCACGAAGTCAGATTCGAAACTGTTGATTTGGCTCTGCCATGGGTGGATATTGGGAAGCGCCTTATGGATTTGGTTGCTGATCCAATTTAGCTGTATGCACTGGATATGAAAACGCCGTCAGAAAATAAAACCGTCCAAGCCCGTATCCTGCGTTATGCGCAGGACATAGGCTGGACTTTTGTGTCGCGCAAGGAGGCGGAGAGGCGGCGAGGATTTGATTCTGCCGGGGCTACGCCAGAGGAGCGGGCAAGAAAAAGCTCACTCTTCTTTGGCGACCTTCTCCACGCCCAAGTGCGCGCATTCAACCCGAAATACAAGGAAGCCGAGGGCGCGCTGGTGGGCGAGTTTCAGCGCCTCCACTCCGACATTTACGGGAACCGTGATTTTCTGAACGTCCTCCGCAATCAGCATAAGTTCTTCTGCGCCGAGGACAGCCGCGAGCTTGACCTCAAAATCATTGACTACGTTGATTCCTCCAAGAACGTCTACGAAGTAACCGAAGAATTCTATTTCCACAACAGTCACTTTGGCAATCGTGAGGACATCGTCTTCCTGATCAACGGCATCCCGGTGCTGGTGATCGAGTGCAAGAACTGCGGCAAGGACGAGGCGATTGCGCTTGGGGTGGACCAGATCAGGCGCTATCACCGTGAGACGCCGGAGCTGTTCATCCCTCAGCAGGTGTTCACGGCAACGGAAAGCATCGGTTTCTCTTATGGAGCGACCTGGAATCTCGTCCGACGCAATATCTTCGCGTGGAAGGACAGCACGGTTGGCAACCTCGAAGCCAAGGTTAAGTCCTTCTGCGCCATTCCCCATATTCTCTCGCTCATCAAGGACTACATCGTTTTTGCCGAGAAGGACGAGGAACTGAACAAGTACATCCTCCGGCAGCATCAGACAGCGGCAGTCGAGAAGGTTGTGGACCGCGCCCTTGATACGAAGAAGCTGCGGGGACTTGTTTGGCATACGCAGGGCAGCGGCAAGACCTTTACCATGATCAAGGCTGCTGAGCTTCTGTTCAAGGCCCAGGAGGCGGAAAAGCCCACGATCCTGCTCATGATCGACCGGAACGAGCTGGAAGATCAGATGCTCAAGAACCTGGCCTCGCTCGGGATCAACAACGTGGAGCACGCGAACCGGATCGAGCGGCTGAACCAGCTCCTACGGCAGGACTACCGGGGCATCATCGTTACCACGATCCAGAAGTTCCGCGACATGCCGGAGAAAATCAACACGCGAAAAAATATCTACGTATTCATCGACGAGGCGCACCGGACTACGGGAGGGGACCTCGGGAATTATCTTATGGCAGGACTGCCGAACGCAACCTATATCGGCTATTCAGGAACGCCTATAGATAAAACTGCCTACGGTAAAGGTACATTCAAGACCTTCGGCCTGGAGGACGACAAGGGCTATCTGCACAAATATTCCATAGCCGAAAGCATCGAGGATGGGACGACGCTGCCGCTCTTTTACGCGATTGCACCGAATGAGCTATTGGTGCCCCATGAGACGCTCGAAAAGGAATTCCTGTCTCTTGCCGAGGCTGAGGGCGTGGCGGACATCGAGGAACTGAACAAGATTCTCGAACGGGCGATCAATACCAAGAATTTCCTCAAAGGCCATGAGCGGGTGGACAAGGTGGCGAAGTACGTTGCCCAGCATTACAAAGAGAACGTTGAGCCGTTGGGATACAAGGCGTTCTTAGTCGGTGTGGACCGGGAGGCGTGCGCGTTCTATAAGAAGGCGCTGGACAAGTACCTTCCACCCGAGTATTCCGAAGTCGTTTATACGGGGAACAACAACGATCCCGCGCTGCTGAAGGAATTTCACCTTGACCCGACGAAGGAAAAGCAGATCAGGAAGAACTTTACGAAGATGGCCGAGCTTCCGAAAATCCTGATCGTGACCGAGAAGCTTTTGACCGGGTTCGACGCGCCGATCCTCTATGCTATGTACTTGGACAAGCCCATGCGTGACCATACGCTGCTCCAGGCCATTGCGCGCGTGAACCGGCCCTATGAGAACGAGGAAGAGGAGATGGTGAAGCCCCACGGCTTCGTGCTGGATTTCGTCGGCATTTTCGACAAGCTGGAGAAGGCCCTGGCATTCGACAGCGACGAGATCAACGCGGTGGTAAAGGACATCGGGCTGCTTAAGTCCCTGTTCCGGAGCAAGATGGAAAAGGCGGTCCCGAACTACCTCAAGCTTATCGAGCGCAATTTCAACGACAAGGACGTGGACAACCTTATCGAGCACTTCCGCGACAAGGAGAGGCGCAAGGAGTTTTTTAAAGAGTATAAGGAAATTGAGATGCTCTACGAGATCATCTCACCTGACGCGTTCCTGCGGCCTTATCTTGACGACTATGCCACGCTTTCGGCCATCTATGCCGTCGTACGCAAGGCCTATACGGACAGGGTTTACGTTGACCGGGACTTTCAGAAAAAGACGAATGAGCTGGTGCAATCGAGAATAGGCGCTATTTTAAGCGACGAGATCAGCGGTGTCTTCGAGATCGGCAAGGAGAGTCTTGAATACATCAAGGAAAACAAGAAGAACGACAATACCAGGGTCATCAACCTCGTAAAGACGATAGATAAATGGGCTGAAGAAGAGAGCGAGGACCCCTATCTACTGTCCCTTGCCGAGCGGGCGCGCGCCATACAAGAACGATATGAAGACCGGCAGGCAACGACGCAAGAGGCGCTTGAACTGCTCTGGGCGCTCATCCAGGAAAAAGACAAACGACGAGAAGAACAGGCCAGGAAGGGCTTCGACGGACTGACCTTTTTTGTGTATCGAACGCTGCTCGACGCGCAGGTCCCCAATGCGGAGAATATCAGCGGCAAAATCAAGCAGGCGTTCGTGGAATATCCGAACTGGCGGACCAGTGAAAGGGAACTCCGGGAAGTTCGCAAGAAGGTGACCTTTTCCATATATGCCGAAGTGGACGACCTGGATAAAGTCACCGGGCTGGTAGAAGAGTTATTTGCGCTGCTGGGAAAGGCGTATAAAATCTGATATGCCACACTGGAAAGATAAACAGGAATTCAAGGGCCGGGTTTACCACTTTGCCGAGCGGCTGGATGTCAAAGTACGGTCTCTCGCCATGCGGCGTATGTCAGCCAAGTGGGCTTCGTGTTCAACGAACGGGAACCTGAATTTCAATGCAGAGCTGCTCGACTTGGACCGCAAGATCGGCGACTACGTCATTGTCCACGAATTGCTGCACTTTTCCGTGCCCAACCACGGCAAGCTCTGGAAAAGCCTGATGCGTGCGCATCTGGGTGATTACGAGGGCCTGGAGAAGAAGCTTCGACAGATGTCGAAGTGAAGGCCCAGGCTCCGGACTATCATTATGAAGCGTATTCCGCCGCGGCGCCTTTTACCTTGATTTTCTCCGTACTTTCCGTTTATAATTATCCTCATCAGCAACTCCAGGAAACCAGCCTTACGCGGGGAGCGCGCCAACCCTATGGCGGAAAAAAAATTTGAAGCTGCGCTTGCCAGGCTCGAAGAGATCG
>CAKKPG010000035.1 GCA_919901555.1 Nitrospiria bacterium
CCGCGTCTAACCAAGCGCTCAACACGGGCCGCCAAAAAGCAGGCGGCCGGTTAGCCCATTAGGTTTAAAGTTGGGCTTGCAATCAGCCCTAAAATGCGATAGATTTGACAACAGAGGAGTATACATGAAGATAGAAATCGAGAGAGAAGAGGACGGGCGCTGGATTGCCGAAGTTTTCGATCTTCCGGGCGTCCTGGCTTATGGAACGACGCGGGAAGAGGCAATTGCCAAGGTTGAGGCGCTGGCACTGCGTGTGATTGCGGATCGGATCGATCATGGGGAAACCATCCCCGAACTCGATGAGCTTTTCGCGCTGCCCGCATGAGTCAGTGGCCTTCCTCTAAAGCCAGGACCGTCCTTGCAGCACTCCTTCGAATCGGTTGGTCTATCAAACGAGAGACCGCCGGTTCCCACCGGATTCTTTCACGAGCAGGATGGCCTGATTATGTGTTCGCCTTTCATGATGGGGCTGAAATCGGGCCCCGCATGCTTGCACGAATTGCTAAAAAGACAGGCCTCAAACCGGATGACCTGTAGCCTTGTCGGATCACGTCATTCGCGTGATGTCTCGCAGCACCACCTTTCCTTTATCTTTTGATGCTACAAACTCATATTGTGGCAAAATACCTCAGTAATTATTTCTAAAGATATGTGCTTTACGCTTTTTAGCGTGATATCAAGGTCTGCTCAATAACTGGCAAGTATCAAAACTATAGGAGGCCCTTATGCATAAATTGGCCCTACTCTCTTTGGTTATTTGGTTCCTGTCGGGATGTGCGAGCGCAACAATGGTCCCTTTCACGGTAGACAGCACTCCACAGGGCGGTCAGATTGACGTCAATGGGGTAACGCTTGGAACTACACCTATGGAAATCCAACTTCAGTGCAGCAAACGCTGGGTCGGTGTCGCCGTCGCACCTGGAGGGTGGGCGTACGATAATGCCATCTATGATGTCACCGTATATCCGTCGCGAAACAATCCTGGTGTTTCGCAAACAAAGCGAGTTAACGCCTGTCAAGTCAAAAATCCACCTGGCCATCTCTTTTTCGATCTCGCTCTCGATCCGGTCTCTCCACGCCAGCGGATTGACCTCGACGTAAACCGCAAACCAAACGGCTCTTCGCTTGAGGAAACGCTGCTATCGCTCAAGCGCCTTCGCGATCAGGGTTTTTTAACCGAGCAGGAGTACCACGAGAAAGTAGATAAAGCTCTAAAAGAGTTAGGACGATAATTAAAATTGCGTCAATCCAATCGGCTCGAAAGGGACGCGGTATAAAACCACCGCCCCCCCTCAAGCGCATCGCTGGGAATCATAAATTATGATTATAACAGGCCCTATAGAAAGCTTCTTCAAGAACCCAAAAGCGGAACCATCGCCTGAAGGCGACGGCATACTTTATCACCTTCGTCGCGATCTGGAGAAACTTTACGGCGATGAATCAGATAACAACGGTGACGCTTCTATGCATACGATGTTGGCCATAATTGGGATGCTCGCCGGGATCGACTATTTGTCAAAGACTTATTCTTCTGCCGAAGGCTCCAGAAAAAGATTTGTTGAAACGGTCGAGAACCTATGCAATATGAGTAATGACGATTCTGAGGCAAGTTACCTGTTCAGATGCGCCCTCGTTCATTCGGTAGGACTATCAACGGTTAGCAATCGTTACAGAAAAGGAACAAAATTCAACTTTGAGGTCACCGACGATAAGCCTGTTCCCCTTATACAAAAGCTGGCTGATGCCAGCAGTGAAGTGACATGCCGAATTAGCTACTGGGAGCTAAAGAGGGCTTTTTTAAAGGTCATTAGCGAGATAGAGAATATCGCCAGGGAGCTTGGCCATCCGAAAAATAGTCACGTGATAAACAAGATAGGCCATATGCACTCGGAAAAACTTCTCAAAAGATAGAATGCACCCAACCAGAGGGTTGAGAGGGGCGTTCTGTGTCTCAAACAGCTTCTCTCCGTGCCTCAGTGTCTCCGTGGCAAGATCGTATCCGCTTTTTCCCGCCTTCCCGCTATTCCCACCGGAAGATCAGCGAACCGATTGCTAAAAACACGGCGGTCATGAGCGCGAGTATCGCGAGGTGCGGGGCAATGTCCATGAGGCCTGCTCCTTCGGTCATGATCGACCGGGCGCCGTCCACGAGGTGCGTCAGCGGCAAAAACTGGGCGATCTTCTGAACGATGGGGTTCGTTCCTTCGAGGGAGATCAGGCAGATGGCGCCGACCCGGACGCCGGGGCAGGTCTTGACCAGATCGCTGACTTCGATGATCAACGGCATGGCAGCAAAGTACCATGAGGGGCCATTACTGTCAAGCGGGCAGGGAAAGGGGCATTATCGCTTGAGTCTGCGGCGCGAATCGTGTAAAGTATGTCAGCCGCGGATGGACAGGGACGTTTCCGTCTAAGACTGAGCAATGATCTATGGCTTTATTCGTGCCAATCCGCGGCCAAATAGAACCGTTTTTTCGTCCGCCGGCTACTCTGCGTCCTGCGGTAAGAAGGTTTTAATGTATGATTAAGGTCACCAAAGATATCTTCATAGATGAAAGCGAAATCCGGCTGCACTTTGTCCGCGCTTCGGGCCCGGGGGGCCAGAACGTGAACAAGGTGGCAACTGCCGTGCAGCTCCGGTTCGACGTGGGGAACTCGACCTCTCTTCCCGGGGACGTGCGCACACGTCTTATCCGTCTTGCGGGCAGACGCATTACCCAGGACGGCATCCTCATTATCGAAGCACGGCAGTTCCGCACCCAGGAGCGGAACCGCGAGGACGCCGTCGAACGGCTTGTCGAGCTCATCCGCCAGGCCGCGGAGAGGCCCAAGCCGAGGAAGAAGACGAAGCCTTCGAAGGCCGCAAAAGAGAGGCGGATCGAGAGTAAGAAGCTAAGAGGAAAGACAAAAAAGATGCGGAGAACAGCGCCGAATCTTGATTGATTTACCAAAGAAAAAATCTGAACGTCTTCGGACTCTCTAAGGCACAAAGTCTGATGAATGCAAAATGCAGAGTGCAAAATGGAAAAGTCAAAATTGATGGGCTCGTAAGAAGTCCCCACAGTGCCGTCATTGCGAGGAGCGCAGCGACGCGGCAATCTCGTTTTTTCAAACAGTTATAAACTGCGAGATTGCTTCGCTTCGCTCGCAAAGACGGCTTTTAGAATTTTTTACGAATGAATCAAAATTAAAAGATATGAAATCATGGCCTGAGGCCATGCCGCAATTTTGCAATTTGCATTTTGAAATTTGACTTATGCATTGCTTTCTTCGCGCCTTCGCGTCTTCGCGGCATAGTTGCTTCCGGCTTGTCCGGGTTAGTCAGTTACAAATCAAATGCTTCTCAAAATGGGAAGAATATTTCTTCAATGTCTTGTTTTTTACCGCAATTTACAATTTGCATTTTACAATTCCGGCTTGTCCGGGTTAGGGGTTATTCATGGCATTAGTTAGTTTGCAAAACGTGAACGTCGGCTTCGGCGGGCCGCTTTTGCTCGAAGGGGTTGATCTCTCCATTGACCGCGGCGAGCGCGTCTGCCTTGTGGGCAGGAACGGCACGGGCAAGTCCACGATCATGCGGCTCATTACCGGCGAGGTGAAGCCTGACGGAGGGAAGATCGTCTTCCAGCAGGGCGTGCGTATCACGCTCCTGACGCAGGAAGTGCCGCAGGCGCTCACGGGAAGCGTGTTCGACGTTGTATCGAGCGCCTTCGGCGGGCAGGGGACACTGCTTGCCCAATATCATCATGTGAGCGCCAGGCTGGCCCATGACCACAGCGAGAAGCTGATGGCGGAGCTTGAGGACGTCCAGCACAAGTTCGAGTCCGCCGGCGGCTGGCAGATGCAGCAGAAGATCGAGACCATCCTGACGCGGCTCCAACTTCCTGAGGACGCCGAGTTCTCCGAACTCTCAGGCGGTCTCAAGCGCCGTGTCCTGCTGGCAAGGGCCTTGGCAGGGGAGCCGGACCTTTTGCTGCTCGACGAACCCACGAACCATCTTGACATCGATTCCATTGCCTGGCTGGAAGAATTTTTGCTTTCCTTCGGCGGGACACTGCTTTTCGTGACCCACGACCGGGCGCTGCTCCAAAAGCTCGCGACAAGAATAGTCGATCTTGACCGCGGCAAGCTCACCAGCTGGCCGGGAAGTTACTATGCCTATCTCGAACTCAAGCAGGCCGCGCTCGATGCCGAGGCTGTCGAGAATGCGAAATTCGACAAAAAGCTTGCCGTAGAAGAGGTCTGGATCCGCCAGGGCGTCAAGGCGCGCCGGACCCGGAATGAAGGCCGCGTGCGGGCGCTTAAGGAGCTGCGCAGGACCAGGAGCGAACGGCGCGAAGTGACGGGCACGGCGCGCATGCAGATGCAGGAGGCAGAGCGCACGGGCAAGCTCGTGATCGAAGCGCAGGGGGTGGGCCACAGCTACAACGGCAACGTGGTCATCCGTGATTTTTCCACGACCATCATCCGCGGCGACAAGGTCGGCATTATCGGGCCGAACGGCTCCGGCAAGACCACGCTGCTCAAAATCCTGCTCAATGACCTGAAGCCGCAGAAGGGCGTGGTGAAGCACGGCACGAACCTTGAAGTGGCCTACCTCGACCAGCACCGCGAGCAGCTCGATGATGCAAAGACCGTGCAGGACAACGTGGCCTTTGGCAGCGACCACGTGACCATCAACGGCAACCAGCGGCATGTCATCGGCTATCTGCAGGATTTTCTGTTCGCCCCTGCCCGTGCCCGAAGCCCCGTGAAGGTCCTGTCCGGCGGGGAGCGGAACCGTCTGCTGCTTGCCAGGCTCTTCACCAAGCCCTCGAACGTCCTCGTGCTGGACGAGCCCACGAACGACCTGGACATCGAGACCCTCGATCTGCTTGAGGAGCTCCTGATGGACTATCCCGGCACGGTGCTCCTCGTGAGCCACGACCGCGCGTTCATCAACAATGTGGTCACGAGCACGCTTGTCCTCGAAGGTGAAGGCAGGGTGAATGAATACGTGGGCGGATATGACGACTGGCTGCGCCAGAGCCGGAGGATGATCGGGGCTCCCGCAGTCCCGGTCAAGGCCGAAGAGAAAAAGGCGGCGACGGGTCCACAACCGGTGAAGCCGCGCAAGCTGACCTTTAAAGAGCAGAAAGAGCTTGATACTCTCCCGAAACGCATCGAAGAGCTCGATGCGGAACAGCACCAGATCACCGCGATCATGGCTGCCCCGGCGTTTTATCGCGAAAGCGGTAAAAAGGCGGCGGAAGCAACAGCGCGTCTTGAGGCGGTGGGGAAAGAACTGGCTGCGGCGTATAAGCGATGGGAGGAGCTGGAGGCGTTGGTCCAGAAATAGAGAACGGGAATATCCCTTGCCATTTCAATCACAAACTGCTAATATTTTTCCATGAAGGAGAAGATGTATTCCAAGCTGCAGGACGCGGACAAGTCGGCTGTTATAAACAGCCTGAAGAGAGCGCTCGAAAAGCGCCCGGAAGTCTCATTCGCCTATCTGCACGGGTCCTTCGCAAAAGAGAGCGGCTTCCGGGATATTGATATCGCCCTCTATCTGAAAGAAGTCCCGGCCTCACCTCTGGAATATGAACTTGCATTGGAGGCCGAGTTCATGCATGCGGTTGCTGGCTATCCGGTGGACGTGCGCGTGCTGAACAATTGTCCTCTCTCCTTCCGCTACCATGTCATAAAAGACGGGATTATCTTGATCGTGAGAAACGACGATGCACGATCGGACTTTCAGGAGGCCACCCTCGCCCAGTACTTCGACTTTGCCCCTTTCCGCACTCTCTATTTAAAGGAGACCCTCGGCATTGGAGCTTAACCCTGACAAAGTCAGGAAAATCACTTCGGAGATACTGACGTCTCTCGAACGTCTTGAAGAGCTGAAGAGGCTCCACAAGGACGCCTTCCTTTCCGATCCCCACAAGATATCGAGCGCAAAATACAATTTCATCGTTGCCATTGAAGGGATCGTCGATCTCTGCAATCACCTTATTGCCAAAAACGCCTTCAGAACGCCTGAGGATTATGCCGACACCTTCAAGGTTCTTGCTGAGAAGGGCGCATTCGACCGGGATTTTACCGGTACTCTCATACAAATGGCCCGATTCAGGAATCGCCTCGTGCATATCTACTGGGAAGTCAACAGCGACGAACTGCATCATATCCTCACGACCCGCCTTGATGACGTCAGACGTTTTTTAAAACAGTACGGAGCCTTTGCCGGTCTGGCATAAAAGCTTCCGGCAGTCCATGGCTGACCCTGCTTTTTACCGCATTCAGGCCGGCGGCCTGAACCAATCACGCGGATGCTGTGAAAATTCTCCCGCAGCCGGAAAGGCCGGGCTTCACTTTGTTCAACCCAACCGACGTCTCTTAGCGACTCCGAAATTGATAGACTACTTTTTGTCCCTGAGCAGGTCCTTAAGAGCGGCGAACGGCTTATAGGTAGCAGGCGGTTCGTTCCCGGCGCCGGGCTTTGCCGCGCCGAACGATCCTTCATCCAGATACTCCTGGTGCTCATTGTCGTGGCAGTAGAGACAGAGCAGCTCCCAGTTGCCGCCGTCGGGCGGGTTGTTGTCGTGGTTGTGGTCCTTGTGATGGACCGTGAGCTCGCGGAGCTTCTTCCCCGCGAATTCGCGTCCGCACCGCGCGCAGATATGTGGATACATTTTGAGCGATCGCTCCCGATAGGCCTTCTCCCGAAGCTCCCGGTTGCGCCGGGCCTCGGCAATGATCCGGTCCTGCTTGTCCTCATCTGTTCCCGTTTTCTTTGTCGACATATTCAAACCATATCGCAACCACGGGTAGCGGAGTGCCGCGAAACACAGATGAACACGGTCTGTGCTTTACCCTGTGCGGTGAAGTCGCCTGTGGTTTCAGAAAATTTCATGACTATTGATGTGTTGCCATAGCGCTGCGGTCAAGGCTTTCGAAATATTCCTCGATCTCCCGCTTTACTTCAGCCAAGCGGGAGAGATGATTCACCCGCTCCCGGAACTCCGCTCCGCCGTGCAGGCCCTTCGTGTACCAGCAGAGGTGCTTGCGCATCTCGCGCACGCCGATATCCTCGCCGAGCAGTTTGACGACATCGTTCATGTGCCTGAGCATCATCGTCTTCCGTTCTTCGTCGGAAGGATGGGGAGGAACAACGCCTGTTTCAAGGTACTGTTTTGCCTCGCGGAAAATCCAGGGATTTCCCTGGATCGACCTTCCGATCATGACGCCGTCACAGCCCGTTTCATCCATCATTCTCTTCGCGTCCAGCGCTGAGCGCACGTCGCCGTTCCCGATGACCGGGATGCCGACGGAACCCTTCACCACCTTGATCATGCCCCAGTCCGCATGGCCGGAGAAGCCCTGGGCCTTGGTGCGGCCGTGCACGGTCACGGCAGCGATGCCCGTGGATTCGGCCGTCTGCGCCAGGTCAACGGCAACGATGTTCTTTGCGTCCCAGCCGAGCCGGATCTTGACGGTCACCGGAACGTTCGACGCCCCGACGACCGCGGACATGATCTCTTTTGCCAGCCCGATATCGCGAAGGAGCGCGGACCCCGCGCCGGATTTCAGGACCTTCGGCGCTGGACAGCCCATGTTGATGTCGATAAAATCCACCTCGCGCTCCGACACCAGCCGCGCCGCCTCCGCCAGGGACTTCGGTTTCGAGCCGAAGATCTGGAATACGACGGGCCGCTCGGCGGGACCGGTATGAAGCATGCTGAAGGTCCTTTTATGGTCCCGTATCAGCGCTTCGACGCTCATCATCTCGGAGAAGACGAGCCCCGCGCCGAGTTCCCTGCAGATCATGCGGAACGGCAGGTCCGTGATCCCGGCCATGGGGGCGAGGACAAGGGGGTTTCGCTTCAGTATCTCTCTGATCGACATGGGGGTATTATAACCGAAAAAAACTGAAATGCGAAAGCATTTTGAGCGCGGATTTACCGGGAAGAGGCGGAGAAAAAATAAGAAAAAAGGAGAATTGGGTGAAATAGCAGGACCGGTTGTCAAGGCGGTTGGCCGGCGGGAGCGCGGCACTCCCGCTTCTACGACGACAAGAGTGCTTTGCCGATTTGCTCCCTGCAATGACGGTCCTTTCCTTAAATCCTTCCTCCGTTCCCTCCTTTTGAGGACGGGTCAGTGAAAATTGACACCAGGAAACCCTGCGGGAGGGGCCTCCGGATGGGGGGAGGACAGAAAAAGGAAAAAATCCTTGACAATAGAGGACTTCTCCTATATATTCTATAGTCTTTCTTCGCCAGCTGGGCCCAACAGGCGTGGTCTTTATGTTCGACGCGTTAACCGGTAAATTAGAGGCTGTATTCAAGAAGCTCCGCGGCAGGGGCGTTCTCAAGGAAGACGACGTAAAAGAGGCCCTGCGGGAAGTTCGCCTGGCGCTCCTCGAAGCCGATGTGAACTTCAAGGTGGTGAAGGAGTTCGTCGGCCGGGTGCAGGCCAGGGCCGTGGGGCAGGAGATCCTTTCCAGCCTCACGCCGGGCCAGCAGGTGATCAAGATCGTCCACGAGGAGCTGGTCTCCCTTCTCGGCGGGACCCAGGCAAAGCTCCACCTGGCGCCCAACCCTCCCACCGTCATCATGATGGTCGGTCTCCAGGGATCAGGCAAGACAACGACCGCCGGCAAGCTGGCGAAGTATTTCAAGAAGGACGGCAGGCGGGTCCTGCTGGTGCCGGCAGATACCCGAAGGCCGGCGGCGGTGGAGCAGCTCAAGATCCTTGCCGGACAGATCGGGGTCGACGCCTATATATCGGAAGAGAAAGACCCCGTTGTTATCTGCCGTGAGGCGGTGAAGCACGCGGAAAAGTCCCTCTTCGAGGTCGTGGTCCTCGACACCGCGGGCAGGCTCCAGATAGACGAGCCGCTCATGGACGAGCTCCGGCAGATCAAGACCGGCGTGAAGCCCCACGAGGTCCTCTTCGTTGCCGACGCCATGACGGGCCAGGAAGCCGTGAACATCGCCGAGAAGTTCAACAGCGATGTGGGCTTCGACGGCGTGGTGCTCACGAAGGTAGACGGCGACGCCCGGGGCGGGGCGGCCCTTTCCATCAAGGCCGTGACGGGCAAGCCCGTCAAGTTCGCGGGCATGGGCGAGAAGCTGGATGCCCTGGAGCCGTTCCATCCGGACCGCATGGCCTCGCGGATCCTCGGCATGGGCGATGTGATGTCGCTCATCGAGAAGGCGCAGGAGGCCGTTTCCCGGGAAGAGGCGCTGGCGCTCGTCAAGAAGCTCCGGAAGGATTCCTTCGACCTTGAGGACTTCTGCGGTCAGCTCCGGCAGGTGAAGAAGCTGGGCTCCCTGGGAGATGTCCTCGGCATGATCCCGGGTCTGAACAAGCTGAAGCTTCCCGATGATCATGCGGGCGACAAGGAACTGACCAGGGTGGAAGCCATCATCTGCTCCATGACCCCGAAGGAGCGGTCCGATTACACCGTCATCAACGGGAGCCGCCGGCTCCGCATCGCAAAGGGCAGCGGCGCCCAGGTCCAGGACGTGAACCGGCTCCTCAAACAGTTCGCCGAGATGCGCAAGATGATGAAGTCCATGAAGGGCGGCAAGATGGGGAAGATGTTCGGCGGACGGATGCCGTTTTAGTAGCACGACAAAATTTACCACGAAGACACGAAGTCTGATGAATGCAAAATGCAGAGTGCAAAATGAAGGAATGTAAAATCCTGCCTAAGGCCATACCCTGATTTTGCAATTTGCATTTTGAAATTTGACTTTTGCATTGCTTTCTTAGTGACTTGGTGCCTTCGTGGTAAGATCGGGTTTCAGTGATTTTTCCTAAGAGAAAGAGGTGAGCACATGGCAGTACGGATCAGACTGAGACGGATGGGAACCCACAAGAAGCCGTTCTACCGGCTTGTGGTGGCGGACTCCCGGTCGCCCAGGAACGGGCGCTTCATCGACATGATCGGGACCTACGATCCCCTCAAGAAACCCGCCGGCATTCAGGTAGACCCGGCGAAGGCGCTGGACTGGCTCAAGAAGGGTGCGATCCCGTCGGATACGGTGAAGTCCATCCTCTCCAAAGCCGGGGTCATGAAGCAGCACGCCGGGGCGAAGTAACACTATTGCGGATTGCGGATTTCGGAATGCGGAATGAAGGCCGCATTTCCCCTGCAGAGGCACCGTGATGATCCTCTGGTCCGCCCGCAGAAAGCGGCATGCTCATCACCATCGGCAAAGTGCTCAAACCCTGGGGCGTCAGGGGCGAAGTGAAGGTGGAACCCCTGACGGACTTCCCGGAACGGTTCACAAGGCTCAGCCGGGTGTATCTGACCTCGCCCGCGGGGAAACAGGTCCTCTGCACGGTGAAGTCCGTACGGTATGCGGGAAAGACCCCGCTGCTGGTTCTTGAAGGGTACGATACCCCGGAAAAGGTCAAGGCCCTGTCCGGCTGGCATGTTCAGGTCCCCGAGGAAGAGGCCGTCCCTCTGCCCGAGGGCAGCTACTACTGGTTTGAACTGATCGGCATGGACGTCCGGTCCGAAGCGGGCGAGAAGATCGGGACGATCACCGAGGTCTTTCAGACCGGCAGCAACGACGTGTACGTGGTGAAGCGCGGCGGAACAGAAGTGTATATCCCCGCCACGCACGAGGTGGTAAAGCAGGTCGACAAAAAATCCCGCACCATGGTTATCCATCTCATGGAAGGCCTGCTGGATTGACCCCGTTGGAATTTTTGCGGAAACATGAGCTCAGTGGAACGTTGAAAGCAGAGGTGATATCCCGATGCATTCACGGACCACGCGCCATTCTAACGGGGTGAAACGAGAACCGATCCCGGCTATGCGAACGCTGAACGTTGACGTGCTCACCCTCTTCCCGGGGATCCTTGCCGGACCGCTGAACGAGAGCATTCTCAAACGCGCCGGGGAAAAGGGCCTCATCAGCGTACGGACCTGGAACATCCGGGACTTTACCGAGGACAAGCACAAGACCGCCGACGACAGTCCCTACGGCGGGGGCGCCGGCATGGTGCTCAAGCCCGAGCCCATCTTCCGGGCGTTCGAGGCGCTCCGGGCCGAATATCCCGGGGAAACGATGTTGACGATCCTGCTCTCGCCCCAGGGAGCGCTCTTCAGCCACCGCGAGGCGGAACGGCTCTCGAAGGAAACGCGAAGGATCGTCCTCCTCTGCGGCCACTACGAGGCCATTGATGAGCGCGTTCGGCATTCCCATGTTGATGAGGAGCTTTCCATCGGCGACTACGTGCTCACCGGCGGAGAGCTTGCCGCCCTCGTGGTGATCGATGCAACGGCGAGGCTCATTCCCGGCGTGCTCGGCGACGAGGAGTCGGCCAGCTTCGATTCATTTACCGGCGGGCTGCTGGATTACCCGCATTACACGCGGCCGGCGGAGTTCCAGGGGATGAAGGTCCCCGATGTGCTCCTCTCCGGCAACCACGAAGAGATACGGCGGTGGCGCAGGCGCGAGGCGCTCAAGGCCACGCTCACCAAGCGGCCGGACCTCCTCGACACGGCAGCGCTGACCGACGAGGACGGGAAGATACTGGAAGAACTGAAGAAAGAATTGTAAATTTGAAGTTGAAAATTGGAAATTGAAAAGTGAGGGTGGAAATTTCCAATCTTCATTTTTCAATATGGATTTTGCTTGTTAAGGGAGGTTTGCAATGGATCTGATCAATGCGCTGGAAAAGGCACAAAAGAAGGAAGGAATACCGAGCTTCCGCGTGGGGGACACCATCCGCATTCACGCGAAGGTCGTTGAAGGCGACAAGGAGAGGATCCAGGTCTTCGAGGGCGTGGTGATCGGCCGGCAGGGCGCGGGCGTCCGCGAGATCGTCAGGGTGCGGAAACTTTCCTACGGCGTCGGCGTGGAGAGGCTCTTCCCCGTCCACTCGCCCATGATCGACAAGATCGAGCTGGCCAAGGAAGGCAAAGTGCGCCGGGCGAAGCTTTATTACCTGCGCGAGCTGCGCGGCAAGGCGGCCAGGATCAAGGAAAAAGAGCGCGCGCTGGTGTCCGTGGCGGGCGCGACGCAGGCCGAGGCAACGGAGCAGAAGTAACATTTGGAAGTTCAAATTGCAAAGCTCAAATGAATGTCAAATGGCGTCTGTTCGCGTTAACAAGTGCACTGTTTGGCATTCTGTTTTTCCGGGATTGATTTGATATTTGGATTTTGAGCTTTGAACTTATTTGAGGTTTCTATGCCTCGTGGCCGGCCCCGCAAAGGGGAATTGCGTCCAGACCGTCCTGGTGATCTCTTCGGCAGCGAACCGGCATGCGATCCCCTGTTCTTCGAAGGTCGCGCGCGCGCGTCCGGCTTCACCTGCATCGCAGGGCTGGACGAGGCGGGCAGGGGGCCCCTGGCCGGACCGGTGGTGGCCGCTGCCGTGGTGCTTCCCGACGGCCTCCTGATACCGGGGCTCACCGATTCCAAGCTGGTGCCCGAGCAGGAGCGCGAGCGGCTCTTCGATATAATACAGCAGCAGGCGGTCTGCTGCGGCGTCGGCATTGCTGACGAGCGGACCATCGACGAGGTCAACATCTACCAGGCGACCATCATTGCCATGGAACGGGCGCTCGAGACCCTCTCTCCCCGGCCCGATTACCTGCTTCTCGACGCCATTACCCTCCCGCGCGTTTCTCTTCCGCAAAATCCGCTCATTAAAGGTGATCGCCGCAGTCATAGCATCGCAGCGGCCTCGATCCTCGCCAAGGTGACGCGGGACCGGCTCATGCTCGAGCTCCACGAAAAATTCCCCCAGTACAATTTCCACAAGCATAAAGGCTACGGCACAAAGGAGCATCTGGCATTGATGCGCTCCTTCGGCCCCTGCGCGGCCCATCGCAGGAGCTACCGGCCCGTGGCGGAGCTGCTCCGGGGAGACGTTCCGTGAGCCTCCTCAGGAAAATGCTGGGCAAGGCGGGCGAGGACCGGGCCGCCCGCTTTCTGGTCAAACAGGGATACAAGATCCTCGAGCGGAATTACCGCGTCCCCTCCGGGGAGATCGACCTCATCGCCCTGCACAAGGGAGAAGTGGTGTTCGTTGAGGTCAAGACCAGGACGAGCGACGCCTTTGGAGCGCCGGAGCTGGCCGTCACGCCCCGGAAACAGCGGCAGATGGTCAAGGCGGCCCTCGGCTATATTAAATACAAGAAGCTCCACCAGGTCCCGTGCCGGTTCGACGTGGTGGCCATCAATGAGGCATCTGAAAAGGAGATAGAACTTATCCAGAACGCATTCGAGGTGGACCGGACGAGGATGTAAGGAGGTAGTATGATCGACCTGCTCAAGAAAATAAACCTGTTCGCAAGCCTTACGGCCGATGAGCTCGAAGAGATCCAGAAGATCTGCCTGAAGGAGCGCATCGCCAAAGATACGGTCATCTTCAAGGAAGGAGACGCCGGGGACCGGTGCTACATCATCACCGCCGGAGAGGCGCGGATCAGCAAGTTCATTCCCAACATCGGCGAGGAGGCCCTGGCGGTGCTCAAGCCCGGCGACTACTTCGGCGAGATGGCCCTGATCGACAACTTCCCGCGCTCGGCCCATGCCATCGCCAACACGGACCTCGAAGTCCTCGCCATCAACAAGGCCGACCTGGACAAGGTCCTCATCCGGGACCGCGAGATGGGGTACAAGCTCCTCTGGACCTTCACCCGGACCCTTTCGAAGCGCTTAAGGGAAACGAATGAAAAAATGGCCGGCTTCCTGGCCATGTCAGGCGGGTTTTGAGAAGAATTTACATTGTCGGATGCTGAACGAAGTGGTATATTTATTTCATTGGAAGAATGATCATAAGGAATAAGGGATTTGAAATATCGAATTCTATACTCACCTGACACCGAAGAACATATGCGTGTCCTGACAACACGCCAGCAGATGACCGTATTGGACTCGGTAGAAAAGCAGTTACAAGATCAACCGACTGTAGAGACAAAAAATAGAAAGCCCATGCGGCCTAATCCACTCGCGCCATGGGAGTTGCGAATTGGAAATCTCCGCGTTTACTATGATGTCGAGACCAAGCCAAAGCATGTTGTTTATATACGTGCTGTCGGAATTAAGAATAGAAATAAGGTTATAATTGGAAACGAGGTGATAACATTATGAAGACGATTGAAATGACCAAAGCGACATTATCGCTGTCGGATTATACAAAAAAGGTCAAAAAAGAACCGATGATTGTTATGTCTGAAGGTAGGCCCGTTGCCGCTCTGGTGCGCATCAGCAATGCTGACATAGAAACGGTTTCCCTCAGCAATAATCCACAATTTCTGGATTTAATCAAGCGATCGCGTGCAAGGCAGAGATCAGAGGGTGCAATCTCTACAGAAGAAATGCGCCGCCGGCTAAAAAAATCAAAATCTGCGGCATATACCCGATAGTACAACATTCGTTTGTTGTCCGCTCTATTCCGCATTAATCCAAAAATAGAATCCTTGTCTAAACAATCATACAAAATAGGCATGGTCAGCCTGGGCTGTCCCAAGAACCAGGTGGATGCCGAGCAGATGCTCGGCGTGCTCGCGGGCTCGGGGTTCGAGATCACGGCGGACCAGAACAGCGCCGACGTGATCGTGGTGAACACCTGCGGGTTCATCGAGTCGGCCAAGGAAGAGTCCATCGAGGCGATCCTCGAGGCCGCGAAGATGAAGAAGGAGGGCCGGTGCCGCGCCCTCATCATTGCGGGCTGCCTTGCCCAGCGCTATAAGGACGAGCTTCTCAGGGAACTCCCCGAGGCGGACGCCGTCATCGGCACGGCGGAGATCAGCCGCATCAGCGCGATCTGCGACAGCGCCCTCGCGGGGAACGGGCGCGTCACGTCCGTCTCAGCGCCCGCCATGGTCTACGGCCTTCCGCGGGTGCGCACGACTCCGCCCCACTACGCCTACCTCAAGATCGCCGAGGGGTGCAGCAATTGCTGCTCCTACTGCGCTATTCCCATTATCCGGGGCAATTTCAAGAGCAGGCCGAGTGCCTCCATCCTCGACGAGGCGCAGCGGCTTGCCGATGAAGGCGTGAAGGAGCTTATCCTCCTTGCCCAGGACTCCACCAACTACCGTGACGGGGACACGGACCTCCCGAAGCTCTTAAAGAGTCTCACCCGAATTTCCGGTTTAGAGTGGGTCCGTCTCATGTACGCCTATCCCGGAAGGATCAGCGATGGGCTGACGGCCGTTCTGGCCGAAGAAGAGAAGATCTGCAAGTACCTCGACATCCCGGTCCAGCATATCGATGATAAGATTCTCAAAGCCATGAACCGCCGTGGAAGCTCCGATGACATCAAGCGGACCATCGAGGGCCTTCGCAAACGAGTGCCGGGCATTGCGCTTCGGACCTCTCTCATCGTCGGATTCCCGGGAGAGACAGAGGCTGCGTTCAAGCGCCTCCTGTCGTTCGTGAAGGAAGTGGAGTTCGAGCACCTAGGCGTGTTCACCTATTCACCGGAAGAAGGGACGCCGGCATATACGCTGTCCCACCAAGTGCCGGCAGAGGCGGCACAGGAGCGGCTGGACCGGATCATGAAGGCCCAGGCGAAGATATCGCTCAAGAAGAACCGCGCGTTGGTCGGAGCGACGCGCACCGTGCTCGTGGACGGCATGGAGGACAACGTTCTCTTCGGCAGGCTCTCCACCCAGGCGCCGGAGATCGACGGGGTGGTGTATCTTTCAGAGACCGAAGCAGTGTCGGGTGAGTTTGTGGATGTGGCCATTACCGAGGCGATGGAGTATGATCTGGTGGGGAAGGGTTTGGGAGAGTAGGAATATTAACAGTGTCCAGAATGGTTTAATTGCGGACTGCACCTACAAAAGAGCAGTCAGGCTAAAGCGAAACAATATATCATGAACTGCGGTGCTTATCCATGACTTCCTGATAGGATACCGTGGGAATGCGGCCCGCCTTATAGGCGGCCCAACGTTTGCGCGCTTCTTCCGCCCAGATACGGTCCATCTCCGGGTCCGGCTTGTCAAGATCGGTGAGGATCGCGTCCACTAGCCGCAGCTTTTCAACATCCGGCAAGGAATGGATCTCCGACGCGAGCTTCTCGGCGGTTTTCGTCATACCAGCGCCTCCTCTGCGATAAGAATGGGGATACATTTCTTCTCAACATAGACTTCAAACTTCTCCCATCAAACTTCACCCTTCCAACCTCAAGATCCCAGCAGCCATTGCCACACGGGGACGACGTCGATTTTTTTACCCTCTATTGCAATATCCTCCGATTCATCATGGGTGAGAATCGTCCCCTTCTTGAGCTTGAATTCCCTCATTGCCTCAAGAAGGCCCTCAAGCTCCCTCTTTCTCGTGCCGGCATCCTTCAGAGAATAGCTCACCTGAATGGCGTTGCGAACAAATTTGCCCTCTTTCACGATGAAATCGCATTCCCTTTTCCCCTTCCAGTAATAGCACTCCAGCCCCCTTATCTTGAGCGCGGCAAAGACCGCATTTTCCAGGAGCCTGCCCGCATCTTCCGAGAACTTGAAGGAAACGGCGGTGATGAATCCGTTGTCCACGCAGTAGGCCTTTCGCGGATAGGTGATCTGCTTTTTCAAACTGTACGAAAAATGATTAACGCCGAAGAGGAGATAGACGTCTTCGAGGTAGCCGATATATTCCTCCAAGGTATGCATGTTGACGTCGAGGAGCCCGGAAAGGTTCTTCACGCTGAACAGGGCCGTCGCGTTGCTCATCAGAAAATGCGCGGCCTTTTCGTATTGTTTCGTCCGCCGTATGGCATATCTCCGGATGACGTCCCGCGTCAGAATGCCGTTGTAATACTCCTTCAAGAGCGCGGACTTCAGCTTTATGTTTTCCTCGTTTACAACCTCGGGAAAGCCCCCGTACAAAAGATATTCGCTGAAGGCGTGGCGTATCTTCGCCTTCCTGCTTATGATAGCGGGCAACGAGAAATCCGTGAGAATACCCCTGTGCTTCACGATTTCCTGAAAAGAGAAGGGATAGACCTCATGCGGAATCGTCCTTCCCGTCAGAAGCGTCGCGTATTCCCCCTTCAACAGGGAAGAGTTGGAACCGGTTACGACGATCTTCAAACCCCGCACGCCGTCGTAGAGCTTCCTCAGGTCCTTCTGCCAGCCCTCCATCTCCTGAACTTCATCGAGAAAGAGATACACCTTGCCGGAAGGGTTCATGAACGCAAGATATTTCTCGTAAAGGTCATACAACGAGGCGTCTTTGAAGGCGGGGTCCTCGAAGTTGAGATGAAGAATATTGCGGGCGGGCGCCCCCTCTTTCATCAGGAGCTTGATAAGGAGATGCAGCATCGTCGTCTTGCCGCTTCTCCTGACGCCGCTGATCGTGAGGATCTCTTTCCTGCCGAAAAGCTGTTTCAGAGACAGGAGGTCGTCTCTTTCATGGGCTTTCAGCCAGTCTTTTTCCCCGGCCCACCACGGATTCCAGAAAACGAACGCGTCATAGTATATCATTGTACCTCTCCATAACTGTCTTTATGGTGAAGTATAATGCACCATATTAACAATGTCAATTCTTTGTTTCGGGTTGCCTCTGTAGCCATCTCGCCACGCAACGCGTGCATCAACGTTATATATGGGTAGAGCATGAGGTTGGATTTCCCCATTAAAGCATAGAAT
>CAKKPG010000036.1 GCA_919901555.1 Nitrospiria bacterium
TGCCATACCTTCTCCTTTTCGTACCAGAGTGCGCGCCCGCAGTTCGCCGGGGCCAAGAAGCCCCGGTGAACGATGGCGTAGATGCTTCATCCTTTACTGCTCATCCTGCTCAGAAGGTTCCCGAGGTCACGCCCGCGTCTTTCATCTGCTGGGTGTAGATCCCCCACAGTTTTCCCCCTTCCTTCAGCGTGACGGTCCCCTCGCCGGAGATGACTGCCTGTCCCTCGTCGCTCTGGGCAAAGGCGACGAACTTCTTCACGTCCTCAGACATCTGCTGCCTGACGACGACATAGAGCGGACGGTAGAGGAGATACGATCCGTTGGCGATATTCTGGCGTTCGGGGAACTTCCCGTTTATCTTCAGCAGCTTGATCTCTCTCTTCTGGGCGCTGCTTACGCCGGATACCGCAACGGCGCTGGGGTCTTTTTCCACGCTCTTTTCAACACCGTCTGATTCGGTAACGATTTTGGCGGACGGAGTAAAATCCTGCTCGGGATTCTTGAAGGCCAGCTCCCGAAACATCCGGCCCACTCCGGAGATCTTGCCCTCGCGCGCCACGACCGTGATCTTCTGGTCCGCGCCGCCCACCTCTTTCCAGTTCGCGATCTTGCCGGTATAGATGCCCTGCAATTGATTCAGCGTCAGATTTTCCACCTTGTTCGAAGGATGCGCGATCACCACCAGCGCGTCCCAGGCGACCGGGATGAGCTTTACCCCGCGCTCCTCGTCCCGCACGAGCAGGTGCCGGCAGGTGCCGCCCAGGTCCGCTTTCCCCGCGCCCACGTCCACGATGCCCCGGGTTGCGCCGCCGCCCTCTAACTTGATCTTCACGCCCGTCTTTTTCTCGTAGGCCGCGGCCAGCGCGCCCATAAACGCCTTCTTCGAGACCCCGCACCCCACCCACGTGAGATCCCCTGCCCATGACGTTCCGCACAACAGTGCGCTTGCCAGTAAAAATACCGCTAATCCCTTTCCTCGTCTCTTCAGCTTTCTCATCTCGTTCCCTCCTGTTTTATCAACCAGCGTTAACCTCCTGAAATACGCCTGAATTCCCAATGTTGCCGTGCATTGCCTCGAGTCTCTGAATGCCGCTCTCACCTCCTTTCCTCTTCCCTGACTCATACGCAGGGGAGCCTGTCCCGCTGCATCGAGAGGGCCCGCTCGTGTTTAGAACGCGCCGGCAAGTTTTGCCGCTTTTCGGAGCTGATCGTAGTCGCTGTCGGCTATCGTCGTAAAACCCGCCAGCTTCGCCGATCCCAGAATCTGCTCGGCCCTGGGATCGTTCGGCTTGAGCCGGAGAAGGGCGTTTTTTATTTTCTCCGCCGCCTCCCTGCCCAGGCCCGACGCTGCGAACATCGGCCAGTTCGGGAAAAAGTCGGAGTAGCCCACGATCCTCAGCTGTGAGATATCAACCCTCTCTTTCATCTTGTCAAGGTCGTCTTCCCTGATGCCGCCTGCGTCGGCGGCCTTGTTGAAGACCGCCAGGGTCACGCTGTCGTGCTTTTTGGCGAAGGGAAGCGTGATGAAATCCTTTTGCACGACCAATCCGGCCTTGCTCAGGAGGAGCATCTGGAAGATGTACCCCGCGGCCGAGTCCTTGTCCACAAAGATGAGCTTTTTGCCTTTCAGGTCCTGGAGCTTCTCTATCCCGCTGTCCTTCCGGGTGATGATGATGCCCCGAAACCGGGTCCCTGCCTTGGCCTCTGCGGCCAGGGCCAGGGGCGCAATGGCCGGCATATCGCGCTTCAGCTGGATATAGACGATGGAATTCGCGAACAGAAGGTCCATCTGCCCGGCTTTTGCCATGCTCTTAAACGTATCAAAGTCATTAGGGATGACGAGGCTCACTTTTTCTCCCGTTTCCTTCGTCAGGTAATCGGCGAGGGGCGTAAACATGCTGGTCATTTCCATCGTGCTCAGGCGCGGAAGAATACCGAACCTGATCTCCGCCGCGGCAATGGAGGGAAGGGAGCACCCTGCCGCAAAGACGGCCAGCAAGCCCAGCACAACGATTTTTTTGATGCCCTTTTTCATAGTGCCTCCTTAGTACCGCTGCCGCTGGTTGACCGCAAGGACTGCGACCGAATCCCGGACTCAAGTCAGGCAAGCGGACCATTGCCCCTTTGGACGGCCGTCAGCTCCGTTGAAGAGGCGCTGATGAACCACGGGCGTGAAGCCGTCTTTTTCCTCTTACCGGCTCGCGGGCTCGCCGGCTTTGCCGTCCTTTGCCAGCACCTTGTCCAGGTCCATGAGCATGATAAGCCGCGAATCAACCTTCCCGATGGCCCGGATATAGGTTCTCGTCTGGTCCGACTCCGCGGGGGGAAGGTCTACCGACGAAGCGGGGATCCTGAGGACCTGGGAAACGCCGTCCACGAGAAGGCCCAGGACCTTTGTGCCCGATTCCACGACCACGATCCGCGAGTTCTTGGTGAGCTTCCCCTCGGAAAGCTCCAGCCGCCGCCGGAGGTTGAGCACGGGAATGACGCGGCCCCGGAGATTGATCACCCCCTTCACGAACTCAGGGGCATTCGGCACCGCCGTGATCTGGCCGACGCGGATGATCTCCTGCACGCTGCCGATATTGACGCCGTATTCCTCGTGGTCCAGATTGAACGTCACGAGATGATGTTCCGGCCCGGCATCGACTGCGGGTTGCGGAGTGCGGGCCTTGGCAGGGTCAATTTCGGATTGCGGATTGCGGATTGCGGATTGCGATTCCCCTGTTTTCTCTCTTCCTCCCTCCGCGCCTGCCGACCCAAGGATTTCCTCTGCGAGGCCGAAAGCCGGGAGCTCCACCTTCGGGGGCGCCGCCTTGTCCGCCCGGCCCTGCTTGCCGCTCTTCCTCGCTGTCTTTTTCACCGCCATAGCCCGCCTCCCTCTTGAACCTCGTTGCCGTTCAGAGCTCTACGCCTTGAAGCTTTCGATACCCTGCATGAGCG
>CAKKPG010000037.1 GCA_919901555.1 Nitrospiria bacterium
GGAAATAACGGCATAAACCTGATCCGGACAAGCCGGAACCAAATATGCCACGAAGACGCGAAGGCACGAAGTCTGATGAATGCAAAATGCAGAGTGCAAAATGCAAAAGTCAAAATGAAGGGCTATAAAATCATGGCCTAAGGCCATACCGTAATTTTACAATTTGACTTTTGCATTGTCTTTTTTGTGCCTTAGAGCCTTCGCGGCTGAATTTTGTTTCAATTTTGGGTAGAATTTGATTCTTAACTAACTAACAGGAAAGGAGAAACAAGATGGAAAAGAAAAGTATCGATTTTGCAGCAATCCCGCAGACGGCGCTCAAGGTGTTGACGTCGCCGGTGTCGTTCTTCCGGGAGATGGCGAAGACCGGAGGTTTTGTCGAGCCCCTGGTGTTCCTCGTGGCCCTTGCCGTTGTGACGGCGATCGTGGACGGGGTGCTCGGCATTCTGGGGTTGAAATTTTTCCTCAGCGCCTGGGCAGCTCTTTTCTCCATCATCATCACGCCCGTTGTAGCGGCGATCGGCGGGTTTATCGTCGCCGCGATCCTCTTCATCATCTGGAAGCTCCTGGGCTCCCAGGAGTCCTACGAGACGGCGTATCGCTGCGTGGCATACCTCGCCGCCCTCTGGCCCGTTATGGCGATGGCCGGCGCCATTCCCTACATCGGAGCGCTGATCACCATCGTCCTCCTGACCTACTTCTGTGTGACGGCGAGCGTTGAAACCCACAAGATCCCCTCGCAAAAGGCCTGGATCGTGTTCGGGATCATCGGCGCCGCGCTCTTCTTCATCAGCCTGGGAGCGGAAATAGCAACGCAGGGCGCGCGGCAGCAGCTCCTGGAAATGCAGAGGCAGATGCAAAACAAGTAAGTCCGGCATACATCGCTCTGTGCATCGGAGCACTGATGGGAAGGCGCCTGCCTTCCCATCAGTTTTTTCAGGGCGGGTGATTGTTCGAACCTGTTTATTGTATTTCTTCGCGCCGGAGCCTGCCCTCGAAAGATTCTATCGGGGGCGTCTTCGCGGCAGATTTTGGCAGCGGTCTTCAGGTCGCGCTATGTGAATAGTACCTTGACTGTTTCCCTGAGCCTGTATACACTGGTTTGTCGGAAGGGCCGCTCTGACGTGATGGGAAGTGCCCTTGAGTCCGGTAAAAAAAGTGGTCCATTGCTACCCCTCATACGCCGGGAGGAGACCTGCATGCGAAAACTCACCATCCTCTTCTTTCTTGCTTTCCTGGTTTACGCCCCTCCGTCCTTTGGCAAGTTCGATCCTTCCTTTACGTGGACGACGCTCGAAACGCCCCATTTCCTGGTCCACTTTCACCAGGGCGGCGAAGAGACGGCGAGGAAGGCGGCGCGCATCGCCGAAGACGCCCATGCGCGGCTCGTGCCCCGGATCAAGTGGGAGCCGAAAGAAAAGACCCGCCTCGTGCTCGTGGACGCCATGGACGAGTCCAACGGCATGGCCTCTCCCATACCCTACAACCAGATGATCATCTTTCTCACGCAGCCATTGGGAGCGCCTGGGTTCGGCGACACGTCCTACGATGACTGGCTGAGGCTCGTCATCACCCATGAGTACACCCATGTCCTCCAGCTCGACATGGTCTCGGGCCTTCCCGATACCATCCAGAGCATTTTCGGCAGGATCTACTTCCCCAACATGTGGCAGCCCATCTGGATGATCGAAGGTCTCGCCACGTATGAGGAGACGGAGCAGACGTCCGGCGGCCGCGGCCGCTCCCCGGGCGCGGACATGGTCCTGCGCATGGCCTCCCTGGAAGGCCCGTTCCCGTCGCTCGACCAGGCCTCGGTCTTCCCTGATTCTTGGCCCGCGGGCCGGGTGCCCTATCTCTTCGGAGAGTCCTTCACCCGCTCCATTGCCGGGAAGTACGGCAGGGACAAGCTCGCAGAGATCAGCACCGTCTACAGCGGCAGGGGGGTCCCCTTTCTCGTGCAGTCTACGGGGCTTCGCGTTCTCAAGCGGTACTACGGCGACTTGTGGAGGGAATGGCAAAACGATCTGAAATATCACTATCTCAAACAGCAACAGGATATCCTGGCAAAAGGCCTCAGCCGTTCCACAGGGCTCACCCGGCGGGGCTATCTCAACAGCTACCCCGCGTTCTCACCAGACGGTACGCGCATCGCCTGCTCCGGAGAAAATGGTCACGAGTTTCCCGGAATCTACCTCATGAACGCCGACGGCACGGGAGACCGGAAGCTCGTGGAAAATGTTTTTCCCGGATCCGCCTCCGGCGCGGCCGTGTCCTGGAGTCCCGACAACAACAGGTTGTACTATACAAAGATAGAGATACGACGGAACACCGAGTATTATAATGATATCTATTATTATGACCTGAAGAAAGACCACGAGGTGCGGCTCACGAAGGGGCTGCGAGCGCGCGATCCTCATCCTTCGCCGGACGGGAAGCGCCTTATCTTCGTCCAGAACAGGATGGGCATGACCAGGCTGGCAATGATGGAACTGTCTCCTGATCGCCGCAGGCCTGTCGGGCAGAAGGACATAACCCCGGTGACTTCCGAGAGCGTGAACCAGTACGCTACGCCCCGATTCAGCCCTGACGGCTTGAAAATAGCCGTGAGCCTGTGGCAGCCGGGCGGGAACGTGGATATCTGGATCCTCGATGGGAAGGGAAGCAAGCTTGATGAGCTTTCCCGCGACCGCGCCATCGACGGCGCGCCTGCCTGGAGCCCTGACGGGAAGTACCTCTACTTCTCCTCGGACCGCACCGGCGTGTTCAATCTCTACGCCTATGAGATTGAGACGCGCAAGCTGTTCCAGGTCACCAACGTCGTGGGCGGCGCCTTCACGCCGTCGCCGTCTCCGGACGGGAAGACGCTGGCCTTTTCCTCATACAGCCAAAAGGGGTACGACATCCATACGCTCGGTATGGACCGTGCTTCCTGGAGGCCGGCGGAACCCTATCGCGATCCCTATCCGACAGTCACGTACGAGGAAAAACCCGTGGAAATATCCACGCGGCCCTACAGCCCCCTCTCCACGATCTATCCGCGCTTCTGGCTGCCGTGGTTCGGCTACAGCAAGGAGAGCGGTGCGCTGTTCGGGGCCTTCACCTTCGGCCAGGACGTGGTCCAGCGGCATCAGTATTATGTAACCGGGCTGTACGGGCCGAAAACCGGCCGCTTCTCATACACCGCGGACTATTTCTATGACGGCCTGTATCCCACCTTCCACCTCCAGGCAATGGATATAGACATGACGTACAGCGATCTGCCGTTGGATGCTTCGGGCGTTCAGGTTAAAGATTATGTGGAACGCCAAAAGACCTTCGGGGCATCCGCGATCATCCCGCTGCTGAGGACGGCATCGCAGCATTTTTTGACGATTGGGTACCAATGGCGGGAGATTGCGCACTTGACCGATCTCGCCGAATTTGCCACTCCTCAGCTGCCCGCAGAAGGCGTTCTCGCCTCGGGCCGCGCGAGCTACCTTTTCAACAGCTCGCGACGGTACGGTTTCTCCATCAGCCCCGAGCAGGGCCGGACCATCGAGCTGGGCTACGAACGACTGGACCGGTCCCTGGGAAGCGATTCTGAGCTTCACAAGTACACCGCAGACTGGCACGAGTACATCAACTTCCCCTGGAAACACCACGTTCTTCTCGCCAGGGCCTTCGTGGGCGCTTCCACCGGCGACGTTATTCCCCAGAGGGCCTTCCAACTCGGCGGCGACAGTCTCGGCGATATCACCATTTCTCTTGACGATGAGGGCGTATACCTCAGGGGCTATCCCGTGAATGTCCTTCGTGGCCAGAAGGCGGCCCTTGCGAGTCTGGAATACCGGTTCCCCATAGAGAACATGGAGCAGGGCTGGGACACCAAGCCGTTCTTCCTGCGCAGAGTGCACGGCGCGGTGTTCGGCGAGGCAGGGAGCGCATGGGACGGGACGTTCCACGGCTCACTCCTCAGGAAAAGCGTGGGCGCCGAGGTGCGTTTTGATCTGTATTTCGCTTACTACCTGCCAATCACGCTCCGCGTGGGGATTGCCGCGGGCCTTGATGAGGAGGGGGAGACGCTGACCTACGTTGGGCTCTGGGTACCGGTGGAGTTTTGACATTCCCTTCCGCAGGTGCCTTTCGCTTGCTTTTTCAGAGAATCTGTATTATTCTTTTTGTCGGGTAATAATAGTGATGGTCTCGTAAAAAGTCATTTTTTTAACCGCGGAGACGCAAAGGCACAGAGTAAAGCTATTTAATTTCAATACGTTCTTCTCGGCGTCTCAGCGCCTCAGCGGTGAATTTTTAGTTTTTACGACTACATCAATAGTTATACGCATGTTGTTCCCTGCCTCTGATGTACAGTCACAAATCCCCAGAGGGGGCCGTGGCCCCATCCGGTCTCCGCACGTGGGGCAAAGAGGTGAATCATGATACTCGTCGTCGGCGGTACGGGATTTGTGGGAAGCCATCTTATCCAACGGCTCAGGAAAGACGGCGTCCCTGTTCGCGCAATCGTGAGGAGCCCGCGCAAGGCCC
The DNA here is from genome assembly GCA_919901555.1 of Nitrospiria bacterium. GTDB lineage: Bacteria > Nitrospirota > UBA9217 > UBA9217 > UBA9217 > CAKKPG01. The sequence goes on from CAKKPG010000037.1 coordinate 4,522, forward strand.
AGGCGCTCAAAGACCTCGGCGTCGAGGTCGTTGCCGGCGACATCGCGGACAAGGCTTCCCTTGAAGCCGCTGCCGCGGGCGCGGAGCGCATCATCCACCTCGTGGGCATCATCCAGGAGGCGCCGGGCGTCACGTTCCGGGGCGTCCACGTCGAGGGCACGCACAGCCTTCTTGAGGCCGCGAAAAAGGCGGGTGTGCGCCACTTCTTCTACCAGAGCGCCCTGGGCACGCGGCCCGGAGCAAAGAGCGAATACCACAAGACCAAGTGGGAGGCCGAGGAGCTCGTGCGGGCCAGCGGCATCCCTTTCACCATCCTCAGGCCGTCGCTCATCTACGGCGCCGGGGACCAGTTCACCCTCAGGCTGTCGGAGATGCTTAAGATATCTCCGGTCATGCCCGTCATCGGCCCGGGCCGATCAAAGATCCAGCCCATTCATATTGACGACGTGGTCACGTGCATCGCGAAAGCCGTGGCGAGCGATGCCTTTCTGAACGAGATCTACGAGATCGGCGGCCCGGCGCAGCTCACGTACGAAGAAGTGACGGCAACGATCGCCGGGGCAATGGGGCTCAAACGGCCCATGGTACATGTCCCGCTGTTTTTCGTAAGACCCATGGCGCGCCTGCTCGAGACGGTGCTGCCGAAACCGCCGTTGACCACGGACCAGCTCATCATGTTCCAGGAAGACAATGTGTGCGGCATGCAGGACATCCGCGAGGCCTTCGGCGTGGAGCCGGCGCCCTTCAGTAAAGGCCTGAAGAAGTTTATCAAGAAGGCCGGGGGATAGCAGGACGACGACCAGCGCAGGGGCCTGCAGCTATCCCCGGGATGCGAAGTCCGTGTTCGAACTTCTCGACAAGGCGGACAAGGGTTTGTATGAGGCCAAGAACACGGGCAGGAACAGGGCGTGCTATTGTAAATAAAAGGACATAATTTTCAGCCACGGATTAACACGGAT
>CAKKPG010000038.1:0-30211 GCA_919901555.1 Nitrospiria bacterium
CCTCTTCCCTCTTCCCTCTTCCCTCTTCCCTCTTCCCTCTTCCCTCTTCCCTCTGCCCTCTGCCCTCTGCACAGTGCTCTACAGCAGGGTGGCCGCCAGCTCCGCGAGGTCGGACCGCTCGCCCTTGACAAGGGTGATATGGCCGGCGATCTGCTCTTCCTTGAACCGTTCCACAACAAAGGTGAGGCCGTTGCTCGACGAGTCGATGTAGGGGTTGTCGATCTGGTACGGGTCGCCCGTGAGCACCACCTTGGTGCCCTCTCCCGCGCGCGTGATGATGGTCTTGAGCTCATGGGGCGTGAGGTTTTGCGCCTCATCCACGATGAGGTACTGGTTCGGCATGCTCCGGCCGCGGATGTACGTGAGCGGCTCCACCTCGATCATCCCCAGATCGAAGAGGCTCTGGAGGTCCTTTCTTCCCTTCCCCCGCGCCACCGTTGCCGAGGTCCCCATGAGAAAGTCGAGGTTGTCGCGGATGGGCTGCATCCAGGGCCTGAGCTTCTCCTCGATATCGCCGGGCAGGAACCCGATATCTCTACCCAGAGGAAAAACGGGCCGTGAGACCACGAGACGCTGGAACACTCTCGCCTCGATGGTCCGTTCAAGTCCGGCGGCAAGAGCAAGGAGCGTCTTGCCCGTGCCGGCCTTGCCCACGAGCGTCACAAGACGGATGTCGTCGTTCAGGAGAAGGTCGAAGGCGAACTGCTGCTGTTTGTTCCTGGCAGTGATGCCCCACACGCCGTGCTTCGAACTGATGAGGGGAAGGATGGCGTTTTTCTGGTGGTTGTACCGGCCGAGCGCCGTCTGCGAGGCGTTGGCGGAATTCTTGATGAGCACGAACTGGTTCGGGAAGGGTTTCTGCTCCGGCGGCGGCAGTTCGCCGCGGGTATAGAATTCTTCGATGGCCTCCGGTCCCACGGTCGCCTCGGTCTCGCCTGAATAGAGCTCGTCGATCGTGACCGTGTCCGTTTCGTAATCCTCCGCCGTGAGGCCGAGGGCATCGGCCTTGATCCGGAGGTTCGTGTCCTTGGTCACGAGGATAACGGGAAGCTCCTTCTGGCCCCGGCTCAGGTTGAGCGCCGTGGCCAGGATCCGGTTGTCCCCTTTGGTCGCGACCAGTTCCGGCGGCAGGTGCTGCGGCGACTGGTGGTTGAGTTCAACGCGCAGGTTTCCGCCGCCGTCGAGCTGGACGCCCTGCGAGAGCTTGCCCTTGAGGCGGTGCTCATCGAGTATCCGGGAGATCTGGCGGGCGTTCCTGCCCATTTCGTCGATGCCCTTCTTGAATTTGTCCAGCTCCTCGATCACCACGATGGGGATCACCACGTCGTTGTCCTGGAAGGAAAAGATCGCCCGCGGGTCGTGCAGCAGTACGTTCGTGTCCAGTACAAATAGTTTTTTCATCGTCCATCCTTCTTCGCCGTAATGTGAGAACCCCTTTGCTGCTACCGCTTTGCCGCTTCGTCCACGACGCCCAGCAGACTCTGTACCGTGAAGGGCTTCTTCAGAAATCCGGCGGCGCCCTTTTGCCGGCAATTGTCATCGAGCACGGAGTCCCCGCATCCCGTAATCATGACGACGGGGACCCGCGGCTCCATGCCGTTGACCCGGGAGAGGAGCTCCATGCCGTCCATGCCTTCAAGCAGGAGGTCGGAAATGACAAGGTCGTAGTCGCCGGGAAGCTTCTTGAGCGCCTCTTCGGCGCTGGCTGTTCCCTCTACAACGTGGTCCTTGTACTTGAGCATGTCCAGGAGCGTGTTCCGCACTACCGCATCGTCCTCGATCACCAGTATCTTCATCCCACCTCCCCTGAAAACGCGGCGCCGGGACCTCCCGGGCGCCTTGGATCATTATATCATAACCGCAAGCGTCCCCTTGCGAATTACATGAGGCGGCTCTTCACTGACATCGACAACGGTGGACGGCATGCCGCCCGGGGTTCTGCCTCCGTCGAGGATGAGATCCGCGCCGTCGCCGATCTCCGCGGCCGCCTCTTCCGCCGTCTGCGGGCTTTTCATGCCGGACCGGTTTGCGCTCGTGCCGGTGAGGGCGATGCCGAGGTCGCGGAGCAGCCTGCGCGTCAGCTCGCTCCCCGGCACCCTGAGACCGATCTTCCCGGTCCCCGCGGTGAGCTCCGGGAGCACCTCCGGCCTGGCCGCGAACACGAGCGTCAGCGGGCCCGGCCAGTATTGTTTCATGAACTTCTTCGCCGCGGGGGTGATCACGGCAGCCCATTCCGCCACCTGGGAGAGGTCCTGGATCAAAAGCAGGAGGGGCTGGTCCGCCTGTCTGCCCTTGATGTCGAACAGTTTCCGCACCGCCGCCGCGTTTTTCGGATCAGCGCCCAGCCCGTAAAAGGTCTCCGTGGGATAGGCGATGACGCCCCCTGAGCCCAGCACCTCCCGGCAGCGGGAGAAAGCGATCTCGGGATGAGCAGGGTCAATGGTTATTATCTCTGCTGCCATATGTTGATTGCGGATTGCGAATTGCGAATTTGGGGGTTGAAAACTTCGGGTTTATTATTCCGCATTTCGAATTCCGCATTCCATTTATTCATTCCCCATGAGCACAATGTCCCCCTCCGGTCTGGACAGATTCCTGGCCACCACGGGGCACTTCACCTTGAAGAGGAAGAATATCTTCTTACGGCGTTCCCGGACCAGGGTTTCGTAGTTTGCCTGGCCTTTGCTGATGACCACGTCCGCGGAACGATATGCGTCCATGAACTCCTCCGAACATGCCTCGAGGAGCGTACCGATCCCGTCGTTTCCGTTGTCGATCACCCGGGCGGCGGATTCGGCCAATCCCGCTGCCGCAGCGTCTTCACGCGTGGCGTCGTTGATGACGGGCATGCCCTTGACCGCCGCTGTAACGTCCTTGCCCCTGTCGCGGAGGACTTCGATGAGGACCCGGTCGAAGACGATCTCGCCGGCGTTGTCGCACAGGTAGAGGATCTTGTGGGATTCCTGCACGGCGAGCGAGAACTCGAGGTAATCAGCGGGTGGCAACGGCAGATGGAACGACTCCTGGATGGAGCGGTCGAGATCGACATTCTCGTAAATGCCGAAGTCGATCACGTTCCCGGCGATAGCGAGCCTCACGCCGGCTTCGAGGGGGTCCCGCCCGGAAGAGCGGGACGGGGATGCTGCTCCGGCCATGTGCCTGAGGGAGGGAAGCTTTTCGAGGGCAATGCGGTTGTACGCGTCCTTCACCTGTTTATAGGGATCGACGCCGGTCTCCCGGCGCATGAGCCTATGGAGGAGCGTCGTGATCCGTGCCGGCGCCTGATCAAAAGAAGCGGCCTCAATGATGGCCTCGGCCCTGCGCAGAATGCTCCGGCCGCGGTCTCCGTTCACCCCGGCATAGCCCAGGGTGCGCGTGATCTGCCTGAAGAAGCACGGCAGACACTCGAGGTCGGTCTTCACGGCGTCTGCTCCGTGGCGGGCGCCGCGCCTGGTTTTTTCTTCCACCGTCTGCGCCGGGACTTCTTCTTGGCCGGAGCGGCCTCTGCGGCGGCCTCCTTGTGGACGGGCGGAGCGGTGACGGCGGCGATCTTTCTTGCCTTCTCCTCCACCTCGCGCTCCATCTCCACTTTGTAGACCTTGAGCCGGTTGGCGATCTTCACGTCGCCCACGGCAATGATCTGTGCGGCAAAGATGCCGGCGTTCTTGGCCCCTGCCTTGCCCAGGGACATGGTGGCAACGGGTACGCCGCCCGGCATCTGCACCGTTGAGAGCAGCGCGTCAATGCCCTTGAGGGCCGAAGAGTCGATGGGCACGCCGACCACGGGCAGCGTCGTCTGCGACGCGATGAAGCCCGCCAGGTGCGCGGCCCAGCCGGCGCCGGCGATGATGACCTTGAGGCCCCGCCGCTCCGCGCTCTGGCTGTATTCGAGCACCTTCTTGGGCGTGCGGTGCGCAGACGCGATGGTCATTTCGTACTCGATGCCGAACTCCTGGAGCATGGACGCCGCTTCCTGCATGATCGGCAGGTCTGAATCGCTCCCCATCAAAATTCCGACAACTGGTTTTGCCATATGGGCTCCCTTCGCAGATCATACAATTGAAGATTGGAAATTTTAAATTGAAAAATGAGATCTGTCGCTTTTCATTTTGCATTTTCCAATTTTGATTCATTCGTAAAAAGTTCTAAAAGTCGTCTTTGCGAGCGTAGCGAAGCAATCTCGTAGTTTGTAACTGTCTGAAAAAACGAGATTGCCGCGTCGCTCCGCTCCTCGCAATGACAGCACTGGGGACTTCTTACGAGACCATCAATTTTGATGAAGTCGTAAAAACAAAAAATCCACCGCTGAGGCGCTGAGACGCTGAGAAGAACGTATTGAAATTTAGGAGCTTTTCTCCGTGCCTCCGCGTCTCTGCGGTTAAAAAAAAGACTTTTTACGACTTCATCAATTTTCAATCTTCAATTTTCGATGTCAATTCCCCTCTTCCAGCGCCCGCGCCCCTATGTCATGGCGGTAGTGCGCTCCCTCAAAGTAGATGTCGCGCACTCCGGCGTAGGCCCTGTCGATGGCCGCGGCCACGCTGGCGCCGAGCCCGGTCACGCCGAGCACCCTGCCGCCGTCGGTCACGACCTTGCCGTTCCTCTGGGCCGTCCCGGAATGAAAGACCATGACGCCCGGCCGGGCTGCGGCCTTCTCGAGGCCCGTGATCTCCACGCCCTTCTCATAGCTGCCGGGGTAGCCCGCCGAGGCCATGACGACACAGACCGCGGAGTCGGGCTTCCACCGGATATCGATCTTCGAAAGTCTTCCGCCGAGAATGGCCTCGATGAGGTCGATGAGATCGCTCTCGAGCCGCGCCATGATCGGCTGGGTCTCGGGGTCCCCGAACCGGGCGTTGAACTCCAGCACCTTTGCTGTGCCGTCATGGATCATGAGCCCGGCGTAGAGCACGCCTTTGAAGAGACGACCTTCTTTCTCCATGGCGCGCACCGTGGGGATCATGACCTTGTCCATGACCTGTTTTTCCAGCTTCTTCGTGACCACGGGCGCCGGAGAATAGGCGCCCATGCCCCCCGTGTTCGGGCCCTTGTCGGCATCGAAGACGCGCTTGTGGTCCTGGGACGAAGCCATGGGCACAACGGTCTTGCCGTCGGTGAACGCCATGAACGACGCCTCTTCTCCCTTCAGGCATTCTTCGATGACCACCACGTCGCCCGCAGCGCCGAAGGTCTTCTTGGCCATGATCATATCGAGGGCGGCGATCGCTTCGTCCACGGTCTCTGCCACGACCACGCCCTTGCCCGCGGCAAGGCCCGCGGCCTTCACCACGATGGGAGCGCCCGTACGCCGCACATAGTCCTCAGCCGCGGCCTTGTCAGTGAAGACGCCGTAATCGGCTGAGGGGATGCCGTACTTCTTCATCAGGTCCTTGGTAAAGGCCTTGTTCGCCTCGATCTCGGCGGCCTTCCGGGAAGGACCGAAGACCGGAAGGCCCGCTTTCTGGAACTCGTCCACGATGCCCGCGGAAAGCGGCCCCTCGGGCCCGACGATGGTCAGGTCAACGGCCCTGGATTTTGCAAAGGACAGCAGGCCGGGGATGTCTTCCGCCTTCACCGGCGCGCATTCAGCAAGCTGGGCAATGCCCGCGTTCCCCGGCGCCGCGTAGATTTTCTTGACCCGCGGGCTCTGGGAGACCTTCCAGGCCAGCGCATGTTCCCTCCCGCCGCCGCCTATGATGAGTACCTTCATGGATACACTCCTTGAATTAAGTATGCAGTAGGTAGCAGCGAGGGGAAATCTCCTCCTCATCTTGCTCCCTGCCTACTGTTTACTGCCTGCTACCTTCGGCCTCCCCATCCCCTCGTTCATGCTTCCCGTCCGGTATCCTGCGAGGTCAAGGCACACATAGGTATAGCCCAGTTCCTTCAGGGCCTGGACGATTGCCGAAGCAACGTCGCCGGAAAGCAGCCGGCTGAAATCCTCCCGCGTCACCTCGATCCGCGCCGTGTCTCCGTGGTGGCGCACCCGCACCTGACGAAAACCGAAGCCGCGCACTGCGTCCTCTGCATTCCGGACCCTGTTCAGGATGTGCAGCGTGATCCTGGTGCCGTAGGGAATGCGGGAGGAAAGACAGGCAAGGGACGGCTTGTCCCACATGGGCAGGTCCAGACGGCGCGCCAGTGCCCGGACCTCGGCTTTGGACAGCCCCGCCTCCACAAGAGGGCTTCGCACGGAAAGTTCCTGCGCCGCCCTTCTGCCGGGACGAAGGTCCTTGAGGTCGTCCACGTTGGAGCCGTCGAGAATGAAGGGGATCCCTTCGGCGTCGGCGATCTGCTTGAGCTTTATGAAGAGCTCCCGCTTGCAGAAATAACAGCGCTCGGGAGAATTCCTGATAAATTCCTCGGAAGTGAGCTCTTCGGTAGGGAGGACCCGGTGCGAGACGCCCAGTGAGAGGGCGAATTCCCTCGCGGGAGCGAGCTCGTCCGGCGGGTAGGTCTCGGAAACGGCGGTGACGGCGATGAGGTGGGGCCCCATGGCCCCGGCAGCGGCCTTGAGCAGAACGGAACTGTCCACTCCCCCTGAATAGGCGATCACCGCGAGCTTCATCTCGCGGAGCAGGGCTGTGAGACGGTCCCATTTTCGATCAATCACCATCTACGCGATAATAGCACAGCACCGGCGGGAGTGTCAATAACCTAATGAAAATCCGTCTGATTACTGCGATCGGCGTCTTAAAGCACCCTCCCTCGCGGAGAGGGAGGGGCGTTCATGCATTCCTGAATTCTGACTACTGCGCCTTCGTCTCCGCAGACGGAGCGGCGGGTGCGCTCTCCTGCGACGCCGGCGCCGGGGCCGCTGCAGGTTCCTTGGCCGGCGCCTCCGCGGGCGCCAGAGACTTGTAGGTAAGCTCAAGCTTGATCCGGTCCCGCTCCTTCTTGGCCTGGGCATGGTCGGGGTCCTGCTTCACCGCGTCGTCAAGGAGCGTCTTGGCCTGCTCGAACTCCCGGGCCGTGGCCTTCAGCATAGCGAGCTGGTAGAGGATGTCCGCGGCCTCTTTTTTCTTCCTGGCCTTTTTGTAGATGGCGATCATCTCGTTCATGATGTCTTCCCGGCCTTCTTTGATCCGGCCCAGGAGCGCCACGTACGTGTCGTCCTCCAGGAACCCCGCGAGCGGCGCGACCGAATCCCGGTAGTACGAGAGGGTAAAGAGCTTCAGCTGGTCTCCCTCGGCAAAATCGCTCCGGGGCTTGTATTCAAGCAGGAGGGACCTTGAGTATTCGGGGCTGCGGAGCTTGAACTCCGGTTTCTGTGTTTTGAGCCAGTCCACAATGGCCTGGGTATTGGTGCGGATATCAAGAGAGTTCTTCGGCAGCATCCGCAGCCTGATGAGCTGCGCCGCAAGGAGGTGATGGCTCTTGTCATAGGTCTTGAGCATGCCCAGCCAGTAATCGACCTCGGCCGCGCCGGTCTTGGACATGCCGGCGGACTTCACGAGCATATAATAAAGGAATGAGTCAATATACTTGCTCTGGGTGAGAGCGGTATTCCCGGCGATCTTTTTGGCTTCCTCGTACACCTCGGAGCCCTTTCGGGTCTTTTCCGTCAGGTCCAGCACGTCGAGGAACTTCCTGTCAATCGCCTTATCGTCCGCGTAATCGGGCGAGACCCGCTCAAGACGCTTTACATTCTTGGCCAGGTCCCAGTCGCTTGCCGCGGCAATGCCGGGTAGCGATACGAAAATCAGAAACAGAACAGCAGCGAAAAGCTTTCTCATAACCATTCCTCCTCTTCTCAATTCGAATTTAATCCCTCATTCGTCATTGTCTAATCCGAATTCCGCATTCCGCATTTCTTTTTATTTCTTCCCCGCGCTGTATCCCAGGCTCGCCGAAAGCGCCCTGGCCGCTTCGAGGACCAGCGGAACCACGCCGCTCTTTTCAAGCTTGTCGTCGGCAAGCCTGTTCACCGGCGCCACGATCCCCACGGCGGCAATGACGTTCCTGGAAAAATCCCGCACCGGGGCCGCGATGCTCTTGACCTCCAGGTCGCACTCCTCATTCTCAACGGCGTAGCCCTTTTCGGCGGTTTTTTTGAGCTCCGCGAACAAGGCTTCGCGCGTCTGGATGCTTTTGGGCGTCAGGGTGGGAAGGTCGTTTTCAGGATAGAGCCGCTCGACCTCCGCCGCGGGAAGCGCGGCAAGCTGCGCCTTGCCCACGGCCGTGCAATGGGCCGTCAGCATTGCGCCGATGCGCGAGATCGCCCGCACCGTCCTGTTCGTCTCGACACTGTCCATGTAAATGACCTTGTTCGCCCGGAGGACCGCCACCACCGCCGTCTCGCCCGACGCGGCCATCAGGCTTTCAAGGATGGGCCTTGCCTGGCGCCGGCATTCGCGCTGCTCGATGAAGGTGGAGCCGATCTGGAGCGTCTTCGGCCCCAGGCGGTAGTTTTCGGTCTGCTTGTTCTGCTCGATGTAGCCCCGGTGCTCCAGGGTCGCGAGCAGTCTAAAGACGTTGTTCTTGTGGAGGCTGAGCCGTTTGGACAACTCGGTCACGCCGAGTTCGTCTTCGGTCTTCGTGAAGGACTCGAGGATGTCCAGGGCGTGCGATACCGACTGGATCATGTAATTCGATTTCTCTCTCTTCATTGCTCAAAACTCCTTGCCTGAAAAAAATGACCAGACGGATATACTAAAAGATTACACAGATTAAGCGTTTTGTGGACAAGCGTATCGTTCGCTTTTACTATCAGGAGCACATAATTGTTTGCGTAATGCCTTGCCATCAGGGGCAACCACCAAAGGGAAAAAGATCTGATCATCTTTTTTTCGCCGGATACCCCTTCATGGTCCACTCCGGCATGCCGCCTTGAAAGATCATCAGATAGGTATGGCCCATCTCGAGCGCCGCGCCCGCGGCGATTGTGCTCAGGGTTCAGCCTGTCCCGCGGCAATAGAAAATGATGGGGGTTGATTTGTCTGTGGGAAGTTTGGCCTTCTCGATTTTCATCCGCTCCGCCGGGATGTTGACGGCGCCGGGGATATGCGCTTCGGTGAATTCTTCGGGAAGACGGGTATCAATGAGGACGACTTTCTGTTTGCCGCCCATCCAGGCCTTGACCTGCTCGGCAGTAACGATGGGATACTGCGCCAAGGCAGTGGATGAAATAAGAAAAGCAACGAGTCCTGACATTGCGGGTAATCGCTTTTTTATCATATAAGTAGCCATTATGGAATCCTTCTATTTTAAAACACTTGTTTACTTTTATAATAAAGATTGGTGTTTGTCAAGGGGAAATATAACAAAAAGTAATTTTTTAAGTGAACAGAGGGGCCCTTATTTAGCTATCGTTGCGATAAGCGAGGCAATTCCGGGCAGAATAAATAACATGCCGGAAACGGGTGTTATATACTGGAAGGAATGAAGTTATGAAACCTTCCGGCAACGAGGATTACCAGCCATACCGGCGGAGTAGCTCTACCAGCCCCATGGTTATTACAGCGGGACAACGGGGGCTTATGGGGCGGATAGAGAGGAATCTGTCGACATCGGAGAATTGACCTCAATTGCCCCTACTGCTTGATAGGCGCAAAGAGCGCTTCCCTTTGGCTTCGGATCTATGTTATTATTCGGCTAAGGGCAAAAGCGAAAAAGGAGATGAACAAATGAAGTTTACGCGCATAACGGTAAACGTAAACACTCCTTTTCCCAGATGTTCCACTCGACCAAGGAAATAACGTAAGCATCCTGAGAACCGTCCCCAAAGTTTCGCCCGGCAGCGGCGCTGCAGGAAGACGACACGCTCGTGAGCGCGAACCACAAATGCTTCAGGACAATAGCCGGCCTGGAGGTGCGGAAGTTCCAACCGTGAGCGGCCCGGCGGGCAGGGACGGCGCTGATCGTGGCCATAAAGTGCTTTGGGCAACAGGCCATGGAGACCTGACTCCGCCGAGGTTGTAGCTGATACCCATTGAACTCATGAAAGACTTATTACAAGAAAAAACAAAATGCCTTCTGATCCAGCCGCTGTTCTCAACATTCAGCTTCTGGAATTATCGGGATGTGTGCAGAATAGCGGGCGCCCAATACCCCGCGGCGCCTTTAGGGCTAATGACGCTGGCCGCGTTGCTGCCCCAGCATTGGGATTTCAAGCTGATCGATGAGAACGTCGAACCATTAAAGGACGAGCACTTCGATTGGGCGGACATTGTTTTTGCCGGGGCCATGCTCCCCCAGCAAGATCGGCTGCTCGCCATCATAAAAAAGGCGCATGAAAAAAGCCGTCCGATTGTCGTGGGAGGACCTGATCCGAGTTCTCAACCGGACATTTACCGCGAAGCGGATTTCCTTGTGCTCGGCGAGGCGGAAGTGACCATTCCCCCGTTCATCAATGATTTGGGCAACAAGGTAACCTCCGGCACCTATGCATCAGCCGAAAAGGCCGACATGGCGGAAGCGGTCATACCCAGGTTCGACCTTGTCAGGTTTAAGGACTATTTGCACATCGGGGTCCAGTTTTCCCGCGGATGTCCCCATAACTGTGAATTCTGCGACATCATCGAACTGTTCGGAAGAAAGCCGCGGACAAAGACCCCTGACCAGGTGATTCGAGAGCTCCAGCGGCTGTATGACATGGGGTACCGGGGCCACGTGGATTTCGTCGACGATAACCTTATCGGGCATAAACGAGACGTCAAGCAGGCCTTGCTGGCCGTCAACGAATGGTTGGAAGTGAGGAATCATCCCTTCTTCTTCAGCACGGAGGCCTCGATTAACCTGGCAAAAGAAGAAGAACTCCTTCAGTTGATGCGCGAGGCGGACTTCCGGTATATTTTTATCGGTGTCGAAACCCCCGATGAAGAGTCTTTGAAACAGGCACAGAAATGGCAGAACGTCAATATTTCCATGGCCGACTCGATACGCTTGTTTTACGACTACGGCATGATCGTGAACGCCGGATTCATCATCGGTTTTGACAGCGAGACGGAGAGGTCCGCCGGACAGATGGTCACGTTCATTCAGGATACGGGCATCTGCATGGCCATGGTGGGCATGCTCGTTGCTCTGCCGAATACGCAATTGACGAGAAGGCTCAAGAAAGAAGGAAGACTCTTTGATGACGGCATCCATCTTGCCGATACGACAAACGAGATTGACCAGACCACCAGCGGATTGAATTTCAAAACCTTAAGGCCCCGTCCCGGCATCCTGAGCGATTACATCGATATTGTACGGCATATCTATGAACCGGAAAATTATTATAGGAGGGTGCTGTATACCGCCTGTCACTTAAAACCAGCCGCCAAATACAAACCCGGCCTTAAAAAGGTGCTCGTGAACATCAGGTCTTTTCTCAGGCTGTGCCGGTTGATAGGCCTTAAGAGAGAAACCGCCTTGTTATTCTGGGCGATGATTTTCAAGGTCCTTATGAAAAACCCTCCTGCCCTTGAAGCAGCAGTCAATCTCGCCGCAATGCATATCCATTTTTACAAGCAGTCGAGATTTCTGGTTGACCTTCTTGAGAAAAAAAAGAAATTTATCCGGGAAATCGGGGAAAACAGATACAATGAAATGATGCTGCACCGGAACACATCGGTGCGGACATAACAGCTTTTGCTCGTGATCTTCTGTCGCCGCCTCTCAGTCCCCGTTCGTTCTTATCCCCGTGAAAGCGTACCATACGCGTAACCTGCTCTTTGAAAAAAAGCGCGGCCGAAGCCTTTCGCTGGGTCCTTGCAAAGGGAAGTTCCCGCTGCTCCCGGAAAAATAGGGTCTCGCGGAAGAGCTTCTCTCGTATCGCAGCAAACGTGCCAACACGGCGTTTCATCCGACGGCAAAGGAGGATAAGGGGTCAAGAATAAGGGGTCACAAGGGGACTGTAGGGGGTCCGACTTAAAATGAGAAATAATGACAAGGCTTTGTGCTTAACAAAAACCCATATGGTGGTGACTGGCTTCTATCAGATCACAGAAAGATGCAAGGAGGCAGGCAGTCATCCGGCAGATTCAGGGTGAAATAGAATTTTAAGTTCTAAATCTGACCCAAACGACAAACGACCCGTCACGCTAATACCCGAAAATAGTTCTTGCGGCTCTCGGAAAACCCTTGCAACTGACGGCGAAAGCGGTATAATAACCATACATACCATCAACGGGGCCAGGCCCTCTCGTTTTGGAACGAGATGTCGTCCGCGCCTCATCATCGATCACTGACTCCTCCTGCTCTCACCCTTTTCTCACGTAAAAAAGCGGCAGCGTGCTTGGTTGGCGAACGATGCGGTTTTGCGGACACCTACGCGAGTCCGCGCCCCCCTCTTTGGGGACGCGGCGTGACCGCGGAGAAGACGTAAACGCGACTGTGCGGCAACGACCGTCAGCGCGAACTTGAAGCACACAGGAGGCACATCGTGGCGAAGAAACTGTATGTCGGAAATCTGTCGTACAACACCCAAGAGGAGGATTTGCGGGAGGCTTTCTCGAAGATCGGCGAGGTCGTGTCCGCCACGCTGATCGTCGATCAGGCGAGCGGCAGGTCCAAGGGGTTCGGTTTCGTGGAGATGGCGTCGGATGAGGACGCGGAGAAGGCGATCTCTTCCATGAACGGCACATCGTTCATGGACCGGACGATCACGGTGAACGAGGCCAAGCCGAAGACTGAACGCTCGGGGTCCGGCGGCGGTAGGGGTGATCGCGGCGGCGGCGGTGGAGGAAGGTCGTGGAGATAAGGGTCCAGTCCCGGGACATCGAAAAGGCCCTGCGTACCCTGAAAAAGAAACTCCAGCTCGACGGGCTATTCGGGGAACTGAAGAAGCGGCGCCATTACGAAAAGCCCTCGGTGAAAAAAAAGAACAAGCAGCTGGAGGCGGAGAAGCGAAGGCGGAAGCTCCTCAAGCGCGCGCGGACGGGTGGTTCGGGGCCGAGGTCGGGAAGGCCGTCGCAGTCACCCGCTGCGTCGAACAACCAAACCCGAACCTGAGGGAACGCAGCGATCGAAAAGGTGCATAGCATTGGAGAGCAGCGGGCCGGCGTCTTGTCCGGCCCGTCCTCATTAAGGCGCGGCTTTCGAAAATTTCTTCCTGAGGAGGCGGCCCCGTGGGCCATCTCGTCCAAGGTGTTGCCTGATGGCGATGGAGAGCGCTGCGCAACGGGTGCAACAACGTCACCCGGTATGTTCAAAAAGCTGACATTTGAGCACAACTGCGGAACTTGGGCTGATCCAGCTTCGGCCTTGGCGTGTTGTCCGTGGTCGCAGGCAGGATGGAACACAGGACCGAAGGCTGCTGTTGCCGGTCGCACGGTGGAGGAATGCATCGATCCCGTCGACCTCTTTCCGGCTCAGGGTGATGCCGAACTGCGCGTTACCCATAAGGGATCTACCATGGCAAATAGCGCGACAGGGCAAAATCATTATCAGTGCCGCCTGCTGCCCAGATCTTGCCGTCCGATTGGATTGCAAGGCCGTTGATTCCATCCTTATACCCTCCCCAGTCAGTAGTCAGCACCCCCCGTCTGCCGAAGGTGGTGTCAAGACCGCCATCTGTGTTATACCTAATAAGGGCAAAATCAGAAATACATCCGATGAGAGAATAACAGCCGGATATTCCATACCCTCCGGCTACAAGCTTGCCGTCCAATTGAATGATTAAGGCATTGGCCCTATCTTCATTTTTATTGATATCGGTAGTCACCATACCCTTATTTCCGAAGCTGCTGTCCAGTGTGCCGTCCGGATTATAGCGCGCGAGGAGGAAGTCATAGAAAGAGGTGTCGGATGTGACCATATTCCCTCCTATCACGAGCTTACCATCCGACTGGATGACAACAGCATAAGCTTGATCTGCAAGACCAAAGTCGGTAATCACCGTGCCGCCTGCGCCAAAGCTTGCATCCGGACTGCCGTCGGGGTTATAGCGCGCCAATGCAACATCAGAGTCCGGGAAAAAGGACCCTGCTACGCTTCTGAGCGCCGACCCTGCCATTACGATTTTACCATCGGTCTGGATTGTCATGGCGATGCGGTTCTCCTCGCAGTTAATGACAGTGGCCACCTTGCCGCCTGCTCCAAAGCTCGCATCCGGACTGCCGTCGGGATTGTAGCGCGCCAGAGCAAAGGCGCGGCCCAGGGCAGTAGCGGAATACCCTCCTGCCACGATCTTTCCATCTGGTTGGATGGCTACGGCAGTTGCTTCGTCACCGTATCCGAAGTAGTCTCTAAAGTCCGTTAGCACCTTGCCGCCGGCGCCAAAGGTTGAATCCAGACTGCCGTCGGCATTATAGCGCACTACGGCAAAATCCGGAACTCCCCCTGGGAGTTCAACATAACCTCCTGCCGTTACAATCTTGCCGTCAGGCTGAATGGCAACTGCTGAAAGTTTTGTGCTGTAACCGCCGAGGTCCGTTATCACCTTGCCGCCTGTGCCAAAGGCTGTATCCAGACTGCCCTCAGGGTTATAACGCGCCAGGGCAGCCACCGTAGTAGTGGCATATGGAGTTTCGGAGGTATTCCCGCCGACCACGCTCTTTCCATCTGATTGGACGGCAACGGCAGTAGCTGCCTCGTAGTATCCGTATGTGCCGCCAAAATCCGTTGTGACCATGAGATCCGGCTGTTGTACGATAATGGCAGTAGAGATGGTAATCATGCTGCCAGGCAGAATATTATTGGACTCATTGCTCTCCGTAATCTGACCATCATAATCCACAACCGCTCCAAAATAATATGTCCCGCGCTGAATATCAGAGGGCGCCGTTACAGTAGTTGTGCCGGTGCCGCTCTCACCGGACAGCAGGCCTCCTAATGTCCGTCTGCCTATAATGATGTCTGAGGTGGTAATCGTGGCATCCTGGGACAGGTAAAACCCCACGTAATAAGGCGCCTGGGTCACGCTTCCAGTCCCCTGATTGGCGATGGTGTCTGAAATGGTGAAACTGCCCCCGGCTGCTGCGCTGGCCGGCCCGTTAATAGCCGTCACTATCAGGTCCGGCCCGATGCTTATTGCAAGCATATTTCCGACAAGGGTATTGTTGTCCTCGGTTGTTTCAGGCGCCACATTCTTTAAATCCGCAACAGCGCCAAGATAGTATGTGCCCGGACTCAATGATGCTGGAAGCGTGAGAGCGGTCTCCTCTGTGTCGCTATAACCCGCCGATAGCCCGTTAACTACCCGCTGACCTATGAGAATATCCTCTTTTGAGATTAAAGTATCCGGCGACAGATAGATATTCATGGAAAACTCACCCGCAGCCGCAGTCCCCTGATTGAGGACCGTATTCGTAATGGTGATGCTTCCCCCTGTTACAGCATTGGAGGGCCCATTGACTTGCGTAACTGTCAGATCCGTATCCGGGACTACTTCTAATACGACATTGGCTGAGCGGACCTCTCCTGCGCTGTCTTGGCCATTTATGGTTAAGACATAATTACCGATAGGTGTGGCGCTTGCCGTAGAAAGCATGAGCGTTGACGAGACAGTGCCATTCAACGGAGGGGTGACCGGCGTGGCGCTGAAACTCCCTGTGATGCCGGTATCAGGAGATGCAAGGGTTAAGGCGACCGGCGCGCTGAAATTGTTCGCGGATGCAACCGTAATGGTGTAAGCGGTTGAGCTGCCGATCGTGATGCGTTGATTGTAGGGTGCGGCGATGACATTGAAATTCGTCCCCAGGACATTATTGACATTGAGCCGCCCCCCGGTTACGGTAATGCCATCCATGGCCGGAATTTTATCCACCGAGTTCATGAGGAGGCCTTTAAGCTGATCAACAGTAAGAGACGGAAACCTGCTAAGGGCCAACGCTGCAGCCCCGGATACATGGGGAGAAGCCATTGAGGTGCCGCTTGCAAACCTATAACCTCCTCTCCATGGCTCAATGGAATTTGGGATGGTGGATAGGACATCTACCCCGGGGGCGCCTAAATCCACGGTGTACTTTCCATAACTTGAAAAATCCGCCTTTTGGTCATTATAATCTGTGGCTGCCACACACAAAACATTGGGCGAGCTTGCGCTGCAGGGGTAGGAGATGGTTGAGCCGTCATTGTCATTATTGGCATTTCCGGCGGATACCACAAACAGCATGCCGCGCTGATTCGCCGCTTTAATGGCATCTTCAAGCGTCCTTGAATAGCACGACCGCCTATCACCAGTGCATCCCCAGCTATTATTAGAAATCTTTGCCCCCATCTGAGAGGCGTAGAGAATGGCCTTGGCGGCGTTCTCCCATGTTCCTCCGCCATACTCAGTTATAAATTTTACCGCCATGATCTTTGCCTGCCATGCCACCCCGACAACCCCAATTCCATTATTCCCTACTGCTGCAATTGTGCCGCTGGTATGGGTGCCGTGCATATTATCATCCATTGGATCATTGTCATTATTGGCAAAATCCCATCCATGGACATCGTCAATATAGCCGTTGCCGTCATCGTCAATTCCATTACCTGCGAGCTCTCCCGGGTTGGTCCATATGTTGGCCGCTAAATCCTCGTGATTGTAATCCATGCCGGTGTCGATATCAGCCACGATTATACCCGGACTCCCCGTCTGTCGATTCCAGGCCTCTAAGGCGTCAATATCAGCATCCGACGTTCCACTGAAAGAAATTGCGAAATTGTCAGCAGGCGCTCCAACCGGTTTGGTAATAGTTTGACCGATATTATGGAGTCCCCACAGTTCAGTGAACCGCGGGTCGTTGGGCGTTAGGTGGATATAAAAAAATCCATTGGGCTCCGCATACGCCACGTGAGGATTTTTCCCATACTTTTCAATGAGAGCCTCGGTTGACTCCCCCTTTTTGGATTTGACCTTTTGCACCCCTATCTCACGGATTTCAGCAATGACCTCCGTCTCAGCCTCTTTATGAAATATTTTTTTCTCAGCTGCCGTAACCCCGGCTTTAAACTTTACGAGAACCTCGCCGGAAATATATTCCGCAACCGTAGAATCTCCTTTTTGAGACGCGCCTTGTGGATCTTTCTTTTCCAAAACTATTGAATAGGCCGGGGCCGCCAGATGGATAGAGACCAAGAAGGCTCCAAGATATGCCGGCCAAGCGTTCCCTCTATGCAACTCCTTCAATGCACTTTTGAAGCTTATCATAATATGCCTCCTTCTTGATATTGTTTTCTGCCGCCGTGAAATCACTTCTGTCTGAACAGTGTCCCTTCAGCGGTCTTGCCTCATGGGGGTTCAGCTCCATTCAGCCCTTCAGTGCGCAGCGTCCGCGCGTATGCAGGGGAGGGTCTCCTTATTAATAAACTGTGGGAGAATTTCAGATAACTATTTACCACGCGGCGGATAGAGTCTGTTATGACGACGGTCATATGATTCAAATCATATTTCACGTATGCTTTCAGGGTGAGCGTAAATAGTGACGGTTTAGCCGTTTTTCCAAGCCGTCATCGCATGATTACCGAAAGAAGAACGCGCCGCTCCATACGTCCTGCGCCAGGCGGACCGTAAGTCATTATGCAGTTGTTGAATTCTCCGGCGACTCTCTTTTCAAAGTGTATTGGCTTTTATGCCGCGTGTACGGGCTTCCCTAAAAGGGATTACTCAAATCCTTATCATACCTGTTCCCAACCGGGTCATTAATCTGCTGATCCTGGATGTATTTCCGTATCCGGCCTTTGTCCAAACCCACTGTGCTGACATAGTAGCCCCGTGCCCAAAAACAGTGTCCTTTGAAATTCCGCTTCATCTTACCGTATCTCTCGAATGCCATCATCGCGCTCTTTCCCCTCAAATACCCCACGATCGTAGATCTCGCGTGCTTCAGAACATCTTAGGGCCAGAACATCTTAGGGCCTGGTCTTGCGGTTTGACAGTGCCCTTTTTCAGGAAGCCTGCTCATTTCACTTCACGAACGTAAAAAGGCAACCTACAAACATTAACCAAGAGCCAACGCGGTACAGGTTTGCCATAGCCTGGCTCATGCCTTTGGTTCCAATGGAGAATAGCGTGCCACGTTTGAAAACACTCGCCTTAGCAACAGCATAAAAGATAAACCCCACTGCTACGATCAAGAACATCCGTGGGTGCGGGACGTTTCCTCTTATAATGTTCACAAGAGCGATCGCACTGGCAATAATCAAGATGAAAATAGCCAATACAGCCTCGCCGAGCCGGAGAATTTGGTTTTCCTTCATAAAAGATTAGAGCTCCCGGGCGTTACGCAGGCTAAAGCCCGCGGCTACCAGGTCTGTTCTCCTCCGCCAAAGCATTAATCAACCGTGAGATATTTGAAATCGTACACCTCGCGGATAAGTTTGAAGTCCTTTTCATTCCTGGTAATGAGGACAGCGCCTGATCCTCGGACCGATAGGGCGATCAAGATGTCGGCCGGGAGCCCCTTCACCGGTTCCCGATCGACTTTTTTGTCCCTTCTCAGCTTCATCATGATCTCGCCACAGAGAAACCATTGTTGCGCGGTCACCGATATCACGGTAAAGTTCCGCGCGATCTGGTCGATCAGTTTTCGCTCCTTCGGATCGAAGGCCCCCGCAAGTAGTTCCATGAGCACTACTGAGCTGAAGGCGATATGGTAATACCGGTTAAGGTTCAGGAAGGCTTCTTGAACGGTTTCTTTTCTAAAGTGCTCAATGAGGAAGGATGTATCGGGAACCGCCTTTGGTTTCACGCGAGGCCCTCGAACTTGAGCTTACCGGTCGTCTGCTCGATAAACTTCCGCATCTTCTCCTGATAGATGACCTCGGCAAGCGCCGTTTCAATCGCCTCGGTCGCGGTTTTAGAGCCCAGAATCTTTTGGGCGTTCTTGATCATCGCATCATTCAGCCTGAAATGCTTGACAAATTGGCTTGACAGTCTTGACATGATATATAAAATAATGCATAATATAAAGGTAACTCTACCCCAAATCTCTATCCCAATCATAGAAAAACAATTTTGCAATTTTGATGCACTCGTAAAAAGTCTGAAAAAACACATTTCCATCATTCCCGTGCAAACGGGAACCCAGTCTTTTCAGGCAGTTTCCTGCTTTCTGTATCCCGGCCTTCGCGGGGATGACGACTTTTTACGAGGCCGTCAATTTTGTGAAAGCATAAAGCCTTTCGGGGGTGAAGATGGTAAGGAACGGAGATACTGCACGGCGGATGCACTCTTATCCAGGGAATGGCAAACACGGATACTCCCTCCCCGGAGCGCGTTCCGGAATGTTTTTTTGCTTTGCTGCGATTGTTGTTTTTCTTCTTCCGTTGCTTCTTCCCCCGCCGGCCTTCTCAAAGAATCATGATTCCCACCCGAACCAGGTGCAGAAACAGGGAACACAGGAAAGAGGCACTGCGGAACGCCTCCATGATTCCGCAAGAAAACTGGTCGAAGCACTGGATAAGGACGAGGATGCCGATATCCATACGGAGAACGTGCTCAAGGACCTGGACGCTGCCGAGACAGAAGAGGCTGAACACCAGCAGCGATTCGAGGAAATAGAGAAAAGACTCCAGGGAATCGCCTCGGGTACGATCCTTTCCCGCCACCAGGAGGTCGTCAAAGAGTATAAAAAAAAGACCACGGAGTTCAAGAAACGCGCTGCTGCAGTAAAAGAGGCGAAAAAGAAAAAAGCCTCCAAAGAGACGATCAGGCAGAGGACCCGGAGCCTTATCGAGTTCCTCGAAACCAACAAGCCGAAAAAGAAGTATGAGCTGAAATCCACAGCAAACCGCTTGCCGTGGAGAGTCATCGCGCCGGGAGAGATGCAGCTCCTTGGCGATGCCTCAGGCATCCCCTCGCAGCCGGCAGTGGTAACGAGCGCAACCCCGCCGTCCGCGGACGACCTCTCGGCCACGGCGGACGTCCAGATAAGCCCGGAAATTCAGAACCTTGCAAAGAGCCTCGACAACCATCCCTTAACGATATTCCGTTACGTGTCTAACAACTACCGTTATGCTCCGTATTATGGCTCCATGAAAGGATCCCTCGACACGTACTGGGAAAAGGAGGGAAACGACTACGACCTCGCTTCTCTTCTCATCGCCCTTCTTCGAGCCTCCAATATCCCTGCCCGGTATGTAAAAGCAAAAACAGTCGTATCGGTCGATAAAGTAAAAAAATGGACCGGCATGAATACTGCCATGGCCGCGATTCAGTATTTGTCCTCCGCCCAAATACCCTACGGGTATTACACGCAGGGGGGAGCGATAAGTCATGTAGAGATGGAGCATGTCTACGTCGAGGCGTATGTACCGTATTCCAATTACCGGGGGACCGGTGAGGACGCGAGCGGAAAGCTCTGGATCCCCCTGGACCCGAGCTTTAAGGAAGAGAGAATCCTTCAGGAGGGAACCGACATCGCCGCGGGTATGGGCATGGATTGGAAGACCTTTTCCGATGACTATTTCAGCGCCGTGCGGAACATGACCCCGCGGGAATACTATCTTGAAAGGGTCAATCAGTATATAGCGCAGAATTATCCGGGCAACTCCCTTGATACGCTGAAGCGCGTATCGGAAATCAAGACCATGCGGTTCGACTTTCTCCCGAACGCCCTGCCGTATATCGTCACGCAGGTGCAGGGACGTTTTTCCGCACTGCCGCAGGAGCTCCGTCACCGCCTGAGATTCAACATTCCCGCGGTGCTCGATTATTCCGTGGGCCTTTCTGAAGCCGCGGGACGGAGGATCACGCTCACGTTTGCCGGCGCAACTCCCCAAGACCAGGCGGTTATTGAAACGTTCGGCACGATATTCGACACCCCTCCCTATCTCATCAAAGTCAAGCCCGTGCTCAGGATCGACGGCGTTCCCGCGGCAGAAGGCTCTGTTATGAATGCCGGTATCAGCGCAAGCTTCAATGTGGAGTATACTCAGCCGGGAGGCTCAGCCGAGGTATTCGATCACCACATCAGAGTCGGCAGTTACAATGCCGTTGGCATCACCATCGGCAACGTGCGGCCCGAATTTCTCGACATCTCGAAGGTCGAAGAATCAGGTGAGCCGTTCCTGCCCAAGATGCTCCACAGCCTTGCAATGAAATATCACGCCCGGCTGAACCAGGCGCGCCAGACGTTGAACGACACCATGAAGATCCGGAGCAGGACCTTCATCACCGAGGCACTGGTGTCAACGCGGCAGGACACGAAATATAATTCCTGGGGCATTCCGGTGAGTTTCGGCCTGGTGGGGTATACGATCGATGCCAAAGAAATGGCCACTGCGGTGGTATCGGTAGAGGGGTACGACAAGGCCAAGGCGATAAATTTCGCCATGATCCAGGGCCACGAAGCCTCGTACCAGGAGAACGCCACGTTCGAAGACAACCTGTTCTGGGTGACCGGTCTCTCCGCGGTCAAGGGGTTGCCGCTCTTAAAGGCAATGGGGATAGAAATCAGGGAGCTTGAGCCTTATCAGACCTTTGCGAACCCGAATCTCCCCGCGATTGCCGTGGAGGACATCAATAACGCCCTGAACATGGGCTGGAAGGTGATCGTGCCCATGGAAACCGGCGGGCTGCCCGCGGTGCCGTACATCAAGTACGACCCTGCGACCGGCGGGGCAGGCTACATGATCGCCAGCGCAGCAGGCGGGTTTACGGGGTATGTGGAGGCGAGCACGGATTTGCTCGATATGATGCGATTCAGCTTCGCCTGGTGGGGAACGAAGCAGCTCCTGAGCATGGACTTCGAGGCCCTTGAGCCTGAAAACGACAAGACCTACGTACTCGGCAGCGTATTTTTCCTGCACTTAAAGATGATCCTTCGCTGGAGCGACGGGACCGTGGAAGAAACGGCCCATGACCGCGACGGCATCCCCTGGGGCCTGTGGGTGCGGACCGGACCGTGGGTCTTTGTCAGTTCAGGTCTGCCCCTGCCGTGGTGGAATCCGGGGCGTTACAACATCATGCATAACGGCAATTCTATCCATACATTCAATGTGTGGGGCGTGAAAATAGATTCGGAAGCATCGGGCAAATATCTCGGCATCAAGACGGAAAACGACGTGGATACCATTCCGACCCCGATGACGGTCACCTACGACATCGTGGGCCTTCGGAACGCAAACCCTGTATCGGTAAGTATGAAGATCTATGACAGCGCAAACGCGGAGATCCGAACAAAATCATTACCCCTTACCGTCGGAGAAGGCCAGACAACGACCTGGGATGGGAAGAACACCGGCGGGCAGGTTGTCGTGCCCGGAGAGTACTCCATCGTGATAGAGGCTGAGGAAGATAGCGGCAAGGCCAAGAGCACTAGCCATACGGTGACGGTGTTTAAGGTGGAGATTACTACTCCGACGACCACGGCCAGGAATATAACGGCGGCTCCCGCGATGCCGACGGTTCCTTTTCAGGCTGAAGTGAAACCCGCGAGTATCAATATTGCCGATATAACCTTTAAATGGTATCTTGACATGACCTTTACCCAACATGGGAGGAATGACCGGCACAGAGTACCGGACGCAGGAACTACTGATATAACGGGAAATGGTGACTGGACTCCTGAATGGGGAGATCTCTTTGCCGGTGGGGAAGTCAAGGTATATGTTACAGCAGTGGTAGATAGCGTTGAGGCAAAAGGCGACAAGAAGGAGTATGAGATTCGAGGAACGAATCCTACGAACGGTGAAGTCAATGCTACTCTGGGGGGCTTTCCTGCAACCAATATTGCATGCTGGGAAAGCATGCACACACTTGACCAGTTTACGGCTGCTGAATGGCCTTTGTTCGGTGCTCCGAATGGGTGGGGGATCATGCAGCTGGATAATCCGCCAGCGCAATGTCCGCTGACGGAGCGGGTGATTTGGAACTGGAGAGACAATACCGCTATGGGACTTTGCGCCATTGACGGAAAAAGAAGAGAGGCCCAGGCAAGTATTAACAATGTTTCTCGGACATATCCCGCTGCTCCCCCGTTTCCGGCAACTGTTGCCATCAATGGTCAAACATATAGCGCATTTTCCATTGATGTTATTAAACGATATAACGGCGGAAGGTATTTCGGCTATAACGCGGTTTTAAATCAATGGACCGTGGTGAATACGGGCCCGAATCCGAACTATGTGGACAACGTGTTGGGCGCGGTGTGTAACTAATACTACCACAAGGAGAACAGCGGTGAAGAGTAACCAGGGGAAACGTATCTGTGCCTTTTCAATAAGCATACTTATTTCCATCATATTTCTACAGGGAACAGCGTATGCTCAGCAGCGCATAACCCTTTTTTCCGGGAAGGGTGAGTATGTTGATCTCAACATAACGGCAGGAACAGTTGCAAAAAAGGGAAATGTATGGAAGGCGAAAATATACGGGGTCGCCCATGGGGCCATCGATCGCGCAGCAAAGAAACTGTATTTGGTGTCGGACTATGCCGTATTTGTTTTGGATGCGGAATCACTACAATTGTTGGGGAAAATCGCATTCCCGTCATCTCCGGCGGATCAAATCAATATGATTCTCGCTCCAGAGGGGAAAAAAATTATTATAGCAAATTTCGACACTCAAGAACTGAAATCGCATACAAACCTGTATAGTGGCGATAATTTAAAAATGGGCAAGGAAATATCGTGTAATGCGCTTTCAAAAAATTCACATTTTTTGGATTCTAAAAAATTAGTCTGCATCGAAAATATCAACGGGAAACAGGGAGTCGTCGTTCTGGATGTTGATAAAAACAGCATAGAGAAAAAAATACCGTTCACGTCAATCGTTAAGGATCTTGCCCCACAAGACCGTATCGTCGACGTCGACGCCTTTCAGGGGAAGATTCTTTTCCTGAAGAAGGTCATGGCAAAAAGCGGGGGGGCTAAGGACAGCCTGTTTCTCTACGATGTATCGACAGGCGCGCTGACGCCGGAAATCTCGGTCGATATATATGGCGATTTTCGGCTCTATGCAGATGCGAAAAGGATTGCCGTGGATGAAGAAAAGATTATTCCTCTCGGGCCGAACCTCGTAAAAACCGAAAAAGTGGGCAAGGTGCATATTTTTGATGTAAAGACTGCAAAGAAACTTTCAACGATAGATACGCCGAAAGAGGGGCGTGTCGTAGGATTCTCGAAGAATGGACAAGAAATATATTACTGGTCTCCCGGAACGCTGAAGGTGCTGGATACTGCTACAGCAACGACCAGAAAAAATATTCAGTTTCACAGTCAAGCAGAAGTCCAGAATATAAATTATGCGCCATTTAATGTTCCGGTATTGTAACAGGCTGTAGAAAAATCTTTTTGCTGCCTTTGCGGGCAAGGCGAAGTGATCGCGCAGTTTGATCAATCAATGAGTTGGGGATTGCCGCGTCGCGAAAATCGCTCCTCGCAATGACGTTACAGAGATTGTTCAACAACCTGTTAAAGAAGATCAGATAGAGACAAGGGATGGATGGCTTCGCTGTTCAGGGCTGAAATTTCTTTGCAAAAAACAGAGAATAAGCGGTGAGCATGCTCTGCCCGCGTGGCCCGGCTGCTGTTCATGACAGCAGATATTTACTGTAATGGAATACGCGCGTTCTCATCCATCGTAAAGGATTGACCGCTATGAGTAGGAAGATAATAGGCACATCAGCTTTGATCAAGATATTCTTCATTCTCGTAGGCGCATTTCTTGCGGCCTCCTTTGCCCACGCCCAAACCCCCGAAGTGACGAGAGGCATCGCCTGGCTGAAAAGCAGCCAGAAGGCCGACGGGAGCTGGGGATCGCGGAGCAGCTTCCGCGACACGGCCGTCGTCGTTGAATCCTATCGTCTTCTCGGTCAGGCCGATGCATCCTATCAGAGCGCCGTAAACTGGATCAATGCATTCTCCCTGGAAAGCAACGACTACCTCGCGAAGCGGATCCTTTCGCAGGGAGGGGCCGGCGCGGATGTCGGCGCTGATATCCAGAGACTTGTTTCGTATCAAAATCCCGACGGCGGGTGGGGTTATTTCCCGGGATATGACAGCGATGTGTATGATACGGTCGTGGCGCTGAATGCGGTGAGCGCCGCATCCCAGCAAAACGCCCCGGCGATTACGCGCGGCATCGGCTATCTTCTTGCAACGCAGAACGCCGAGGGAAGCTGGAGCGTGGTGCCTGATGGCCCCGGAGACGTGACGGCAACTTCCTTTATTGCGCTCCTTCTTCATTCTTCCGGAAACACTCCGGCAGTGACGGGGGCCGTTGCCAGGGCGATTGCATGGCTGAATACGAAGCAAAATCCCGACGGCGGATTCGGCAGTTCGCCGTCAACCATTCATGACACCGTGTATGCTCTCGATGCCCTTCTGGCAAGCGGCCAAACTCAAGCGCTCCAATTTCAGACCGCCTTGCAGTACATAACCACGAACCAGCTGGCGAACGGCAGTTGGGCGGACAGCCCGTACGAAACCGCGACGGCGATCGGCATGCTTGTCACCCTGAAACCCAACGTGTCCCTCGCTGCTTCGGATGTCACGTTCTCCCTTCCATCGCCCAAGAGCGGAGACGTCGTGACGATCCAGGCCGTCGTCAGGAATACCGGCAGAAACAACGCTTACAATATACCGGTTCAGGCATATGCCGAAACGCCCGATCACCAGATTGTCCCGTTGGGCGGGACCCAGCTTCTTCCGTTCGTGCCGATCAATGGGTCCGCGACGGTCGCCGTTGATTTCGACACTGCCGGCAGGGACGGTCTTTACACCATCCATATCACGCTCGATCCGGAGAATGTGATCGAGGAAACGACCGAAACCGATAATCAAGCCGCGGCCGTGCTCCCGATCGCGCCGTTGAAGCCGGATTTTGCGATCGCCGCGACCGATATCATCGTTTCACCGCTCCACCCGAAGAGCGGCGAGCCGGTAATGATTCGCGCCACGGTAAGAAATGTCGGCACCGTAGCGGGAACCGACGTGCCCGTTGCGATCGTTGCGGAATCACCGACACACGAGATCATCCCCGTGGGAGCGACGCAGATCATTGCGACGCTGCCCGCGGGAGGGTCGGCGACGGTGGAAGGCGTCTTTGATACGACGAACAGAACCGGAGCGTACGCCGTCCGGGTAACGGCCGACGCCGACAACGCGGTTCCCGAGATTGCGGAAACGAACAACCAGGCTTCCATCGTGCTGACCCTCACCCCGGCGCCAGACCTGGCGATTGCCCCGACCAACATAGTCTTTTCGAATAACTCCGTGCGGATCGGTGACGACGTTATGATTACCGCAACGGTGCTCAACCGGGGGAACGAGGCTGCCACGGACATCTCCCTGGAGTATTATTTCGAGTCCGTTAGCTCGACCAATCTGATCGGCGCAGCGTATATTCCCTATTTGGCCCCCGGTGAGGCGGCCTCGCGGCAGGTCCTCTGGAAAACCAACAGGACCGGTCCGGGCGTTGCCGTATACGTCGTAGCTGATCCGCAAAACAAGATAGCCGAATTCAACGAGGCGAATAATCAGGCGTACAATTCCCTCGAGATCACGCAGTCCACCCAGGCGAACCTTACGCTCTCGTATAAAGACATCAGCTTCGTCCCCCCCGTAGCGAACCAGGGCGGCTCCGTTCTGCTGTCAGCGCTCGTAAAAAACGAGGGCTTCTCGTCCGCAGACGGCGTAGACGTGTCAATCTACCGCGGGATACCCGGCATCGACGGAGTGCTTCTGGGCAGCAGGAGCATTCCGGGCATCCTCCCCGGCGCAACAGCGACGGTTTCCTATACGTGGGCGGATATAGCCGTGTTCGGACAACAGATTGTCTATGTGAAAGTCGATCCGGCAAATACGGTGCCGGAATACAATGAGACCGACAACGATGCCTTTGCATCAATACTGATCCTGGCCCTGCCCGACCTGACGCTCTCGACAAACTCGATCAGCGTGAACCCGGCATTCCCGAAAGACGGCGACACCGTTGCGCTAACGGCCGCTATCCAGAACACGGGCCAGCAGGACGCCCGGAATGTCGTCGTGAAGGCGTTCGAGGGGACTGCCGAGCTCGGCTCCCGGCAAATCCCCCTCATTGCCGTCTCGTCTCAGGCAACCGTCTCCATCCCCTATGATACGACCGGCAAGCAGGGCGTGCACGAGATCACGATAATCGCGGACCCGGACAACGGCATTCGGGAGCAGAACAAAGACAATAATCGCGCGACACGAACCTTCGGGGTGCAGAACGGCAACCTCTGGCTCACGGAGCAGTATATTTCTCCCGACGGCGACGGCATCCAAGACGGCACGCGGTTTTTCTTCAGGTTCGACCCTCCTGCCACGGTATCCGTCCAGGTCACCAATGGTAAAGGGGAGACCGTTCGAACGTTCAGCGGGCCAGGCCTGGAAAATATTGCGGCGGGAGACATCACGTGGGACGGACTCGACGACAACGGGATGCTGGTCGATGACGGACAGTACCATATGGAGGTACGGGACCTGAACAGGTCGGTAATCGGCAGCCTCCTCGTTACGGTGGACACGAACCGTTCACCGCTCACGGATGCGATGGGGACCAAGTATCTGCTCAACAATAATCTGACGTGCCTGCTGCCTGATATTTGGCAGTGGAAATGGTTCCCCGATGAAAGCGGCATTCTCGCCCTGGCGCCTTATGACCCGAATACCCGCGAATATCCCTCCGGCCTGTATACCGTGTCTCCGGATGGGCAGGACATCGTAAGAATCGTCCCGTCTGCCTGGAGCTCGGGCGTTGACGCTACCTATGATTATACGTACCTCGACTATGACGTGTCTCCGGACAGCGAACACGTTGCATTGATCCTCAATAAATTCAACAAAAAAACCTGGAAGACGGAACTGAACCAGCTCTGGGTCATGGACCGCGACGGAAGCAAACTGGTTTTACTCGACTCCTATGATGCGCAAACGCGAATGTATGACTTCAAATGGTCGACTCGCGGTGATTATATGGTGTACCGGATTCAAGCGACAGGGTCTCCGGAAGAATTGTGGCTCATACGACCAGACGGCGCCGGAAAGATAAAACTTGATGCCGGAGGGTATTTTGATTTTAATTATCTGAAGTGGTCGCCGGACGGAGATCGCATCGCATACCTGTTCGGCATGTTTGACGCGAGCGGGAACTATATACAGCGCATCAGGATAGCCGACCTTGCGGGCAATACGCAGGATGTTTTTAGCGTGGACAATGCTTATTACGCCGGCGCGGTAGAGTGGCTCGGCGCGCAAAAACTGGTTCTGGTTGTCGCTATGGGAGGCCTCTGGCTCGTTGATGCAAGCGGGAGTGGAAACCATCTGCGGGTATCCGACCGCGCCGAGCTGGGATCTCTCCTCATCGCTCCCGACCGGCAGAAGTTTGTTTTCGTCACGAAGGATTATGATTACGGGGGCGACAGCGGCATGGTCACAACGTCCGTTTATGATGCGACAGGGAATGCCGTCACGATCCATGAACTCACCTCGAACGGCCGCTATTGCGAGCCTTACCAGGGCCCGGTCGTCTGGTCGCCGGATAGCGGGAAAATAACCTTTTCCGAACGCGTCGCATCGTGTGCTGAATGCGGCGGCGAGTGTAATAATACGTACGGACCCCGGGTCGCGGTTGTCGATGTCAGAACAGCAAGCAAGGCCTCCTATGCGGAAACCATGCAGCCCTTTGCCTGGCTTGCGAACCGGGTGTCTATTTTAGGATCAACCTATTCGGAGCAATCCTGGGGCATAGAGAGCATCTGTTCGCTGCATGCCGTGAGCGGCGAGAAGAACTGTATACCGATGGGGAAAGAGGTGCGCCTGCCCCCCTACTATGAGAATCCTCAGCAGTATCTCTCGCCCCACGAACATTATCTGCCTTACTACCAGTCTGTTGATATATCGAGCGTCTGTTACGGCAGAGGGTATGAGGATTTATGGGTGCTGAGCTCTCTTTTGAACCTTACCGCCGAGCTCCGGGCGGTGCGGGCCAAATCGGCAGTCATCCTCAAAGGCATTGCCGCTGATCTCAATTTCGACGGGTACCGGCTTGAATATGCCGATGCAAAGAACCCGGGCGCCTGGATCCCCGTACAGCCTCCATCCGACATTCCGGTCATCAACGGCGTATTTACGACCTGGATCCCGCCCTCCGAAGGCACGTTCTACGTTCGGCTTACGGTATGGGATAAAGCCGGGAACAAGACGATAAGCAGGAAACGGGTTTCCTGGGGCCTGGGCTCGAGCATAACCAACCTCTATAAATCAACGGACTTCTTTTCGCCCAATGGTGACGCGGTGCAAGACACGGTGGAAGTCCATTATAAGGTTCTTGAGCCCGTGAACCTTGAATTCAATATTTATGATGATAAAAACGCCCTGGTGCGGACGTTCAGGAAGTCCTATACCACGACCGCGGAGGATCAGATATCGTGGGACGGCCGCGACAGCGGCGGAACGATCGTCCCGGACGGCTCGTATAAAATAACCGTCTTGGATTACGAGCTGTTCGTCGTCGTCGATACTACGTTTCCCGATGCGGATATTGCGTTTGCGAAAGAACCATTTATCGAACAACGGGTGAATGGCGATCCCTTCCTGGACCTGCTGAGTCACGCCACCGATATTAATTTTAAAAAGTGGGCTATTCAATACGGTGACGGCGCTGCTCCCCGGGAGTGGTACGAGTTCAAGGCGGGGAATGTCCCGCTCCCCGTTCGCGAAGACGATTTTGGGCGTGAAATTCCCCTGCATGTCTTTACCACTGCCGATCTCAAATGGCTTGTGGGAAAAACGTTCAAGATCGTCGCAGAAGATCTTGCGGGCAATAAACGCACCGTTCTCGACCCCGTGGATGAGACGATACTTTTTTATAAATACACGTGGCAGAACGCCCTGAAGTACATTGTGTTCGATGACTTTTTGACGACGGTGCATCCTGATTTCGAGATCCCCGGTGCTCATGAATTCATGGGACTGGAGACCATCAGCATGCCGTTAGTCGACATGAATGTCCAGTATTTTGCGGACGGACAGTGGTTTGACGCGCCGCAAGGGATCAATGCCCCGCCGGACGTGTTCCGTTTAGACTGGGATATCGCCCGCATCGGCAAGGACATCTCCGCGGTAAGAGTAAAAGCGCATGACGTCCTCGGGCAAGAGCATTATTCCAACATCGTACCTACAGACCCGGGACCGGGCGGCGGCGGCGGCGGCGATGACGGCGGCGGCGGCTCCCTCGATGGACTGATCATCAACTACAAGGAGGCAGAGTGCGGCCTTCACGGGACGGAAGCTGTTGTGTCAGCCTCGCTCGGCTCGCTGACCGGCACCCCGCTGCTCAAAACCTTAACGTATACGATTCAAAAACCCGAAGGCCTTCAGGTTTTGCGTCAAT